>DASRAT010000355.1:0-8525 GCA_035638015.1 Gemmataceae bacterium
AGCCAGCGCAGCCCGCACAGGGCCTGGTCTGCTACTCGCTGGCCGCATTCCAGAGGCGTGCGCCTGGCCACCCTCAGCCGCAACACGGGTCGGGTGGTTATGGTCAGTTGCTTCTTGTATTGTGTGTTATCCGCCAAAAAATCAAATTCACGCCGCCCGGCCGCAATCGCGCGTTGGATGCCGTAGGCGATCACGACGATGCCGGGCCGAAGATGCCGTGGCAGATCCATCTTGCGGCCGCTTTGGTAAAAGTAAGTCTTGTTGTTCCAAACGATGTTGTACATCGCGGCGACGGGCACTCCGCGCACAGTCAGCCACATCAACTCGAGCGCATGTTGAGCATGCAATTGCGGCATAACCGCGTTGTGAAACGACGCGAAGCGTTGGCCGCTGAAGGCGCCGCCCTGGCCGGCAGCTTGCCAGCGTTCGGCGTGCAAGGCCGCCAGGATGCTTTGGCCTTTCACTAGCTCGGCGGGCGAACTGGCGTAGTGAAATACGGCCCCGCCTGCGGCCCAGTCGTCCATATCACGCTGCGAACGCAGCACGCCGTAGCGGTGTTTTTTTGGCAACGCTTTGAGATAATCGTCCCAGCTGGACGGCAAAGCGATGTAAGGCGAGAGGGTACTCGTTTGACGACTGACGAGAAAACCCGCCTCCCGAAATGCAGCTTCGAGCAGATCGGTCATCGGATTGTCGCCGGCCAGGGCGGCCAGAGAAACTTCATCCCACAAGCCGAACTCTCGGCGGGTGATTGCGGCGACCAAGGCGTTGGCGACGCGCTCCTCGTGTCCGCGCTCGGCGATGATGCTGAGATAATCGGAACAAACGCCGTCTTGTTCGTCCACGTCGGCCCCAAGGAACTCGAGCCGCCGAAAAGGAATGCCAGGACGATACCAAAAGCGCCGCCAGAGCAACGGGGCCAATCCCACCAATTGGGCGCCGTCGTAAATGGCGCCGACCGCGAGCTGGCAACGCTGGCCATAAACACGCCACCACTCCAGCAGCCAGGTGGGCGACAACATTGGCTCGTTGGCGGAGCTGCGTTCAAGCAGCGCTTGCCAGGCGGGCGCCAGTTGTCTAAGCTCGGTGAAATCGCGCAGCACCCGCACGCGCAGTCCACTGGAACGCGCGGTGTCACTCAGGATCACAGGGACCGTAGGCTGCAAACCACGGACTTGTTCTTGTTGAATGGTCACTCGACCGTTTTCCCCAGCAGTTTACGAGTCCGGCGCCAAACGCGGTAAGCTTGACATTTCAATCCATCTCGTAACGGCGACTGCCCGACCGGCTTAGGGCGCAGGCCTTTGCCGCGTAGGTAGGCGTTGACGTTATGCACCATTGAACGTTTTTCCAGGTCCGGCGTGCGGAACGTGATGCTAAATGAAATGGAGTAGGTCGGCCCCACCTTGACGTGGTGCGGATCTGTCACGGGGAAGTGCAAGCCCTGCCCTGGCTGAAGATCATAGACCCAGGCCTTGCGTTGCCATTCCTCTTGAAACGCCATGTTGCGATGGCTGCCGCCGTAGAAGCGCTCGAGGTCGGTCTCCGCCACGATGGAGCGGTCGCGGCCGTCGAACAAACTCACCGTTTTGCTGCCGCGGACCTGGAGCAAAAAGTTGTGCTCGGGATCCATGTGATAAGGCGTCACCGAGCCTGCCGAGGAGATGAAAATGAAGCCCTGCATCAATTCCATGCCGGGCCGCAGCAGTTCCGAGTGAACGCCCACCTCCGCCAGACAGTGGTGCAAAAGAGCGCGATAGTCGTCGTCTTGCTCGACATATTTGAGGACCATCCACGAGCAGCAATCCTCGATGCGGCGGATGGTTTCCTCGATCGACAGGCCGTTGCGCGGCGTCAGGTTGGGGTCAAGACTGACAGGGAGCTTGCCGCCGTTGTATTCGACATGCTTCTCCGGCAACTTCTGGGACAGCTCGATCAGCCGCGGCAGCGCGAACAGGGGGTGATCGTTAAGACGGTGGCCGATCAAGAACGGCCGTTTGTCAAAGCACTCGCGAAACAGCGCGGCGTTAATGTCGAGCAATTTCTGTTCTCCGGCAGGCGGGGGGGCCAAAGCCACCGGCGCCTCGGCAACGGCATGGGCACTGCGCATCATGTTGATTCTCCCGATGGTGGTTTGCGTCTCACGAGCCGCTGGAGCCAGCGCAGCAGTGGCAATGCCGACACCACCAGATCGCCGCCTCGGCGACCCGTGGCGACCAGCACATTTTGCATGACGCGCCGTTCCTTCCAGAGGCGGTTAATCATGAAATGCCGGCTGATGGCGCACGAATCCATCCAGCGCAGGCCTACGCGCGCGTGGGCTTCCGCGATATTGTCCAGCTCCAGCTGCACGCCCGGCGAAAAACGGGCATAGTCTTCGTCAAAGGCAATCTTGAAGGCAATCGATCCTTCACCCATGAGAAAGTTGCATTTGAGGGCAATGGGCTGGCCATCGAGAAAAAGGCCGAGCATCATCAATCGTCCTCGGGCAAAGGCTTCGCGGGCAATGGTGCGAAAAAAATCACCTTCGCTTTCGTGGTCCCGCAATGCCGTGCCATGCTGGCCCTTCCAACCGCTGGCTTCAAGTTGGAGGAATTGGTCGATCCATTTTTCGGCGTCATCGCTTTGATGAAGCACGCGCGATTCAAGCTGGCCCAGCTCGCCCAGACGCCGGCGTTGCCGCCGTAGTTCCTTGCGATTGCCGCCGGACATCGTGGACTTGACATACTCCTCGGCGTCGTCGCTCACGCGCAGCAAGGCCCGTGTGGTCGTCTCTTCGACAAAAGTGAGCCGTGTTTCTTCATTCAGATGATTGACCAACAGCTGATGAAATGGCCCATCCGCAGAGACAAAATCGAGCTTTAACAATCCGCTGCCGCGCTTTTCCGTGCGTAGCCATTCGAAAACTGCTCGCAATGTAGCATGTCCGTATCCAGCCCGAATCAGCGGCGTAGCCAGCACGGAGTGCAAATGCCGCCAGAGTTGCAGATGCGGCAAGGGCAAGCCTTTGTAACGCCCCTGGCGCTGAAGCGGAAAAAAACCCAACAGCGATCCGGGAGAATCAGGGTGATTGGCGTCTGGTTCATAGACCAGGACGAAAAACGGCTTTGGACCGGTGGCAAAATGCTTTAAGGCAGGGAGCAGCATCCACGGCTCGTAAAAAGCATTCGGCTCCACGGCAGCCGCCGCCAGGTTTTCCCAGGCCGGGACATGCCTCTGGAGGGCTGCGACATCTTCCACCGCGACGACGTGCATTTTCACCGACGCGGCCGCGGCAGGCGGGTTGGCGGATTTCTTGGTCGGTTTAGGGGTTTCTTGCACGCTCATCATGTTACATCATGCCGGCTTGACGTTTGATGGCATAAAGCCACTGCAAACAGCCGGTCAAATGTAGCTCCAAGTTCAACAGACTGCGGAACTCCGGCACCGGCACGCGCGGCAGGATGGGCTCGTTGAGGTGCGGAAACACGAAACCGCCATAGCCCGACATGCAGGCCTCATAGCCCGCCTCCGCCAGCAATGGCAATCGATCAACCTGGAAGTTGGCTTTGGCGCCGTAGGGATAAGCCAACCAGCGCACTGGTCGGCCCAGTTTGTCTTCGAGCGTTTTCTTGGAATCGATCAGTTCGCGCCGCGCTTGTTCCAGGGGAACAGTCGCCATGTTGGCATGCGTCACAGTGTGGGAGCCAATTTCGAAGCCCAGGCGCGACATTTCTTGGACGTCGTCCCAGCTCAAATTCGGCATTCTCGGCAAGTGCTTATCCCAGTCGAACACCGCGTCGGTGCCGACGTATCCGGTAGGCACGAAAAAGCTAGCTGGCAGGCCAAACTCCGCCAGGGTACGGGCGGCAAAGAGGTTGTCGCGGTAACAATCGTCGAAGGTGATGGCCACAGTCCGGCGCGGCACTGGGGCCTTTTCCTTGACGATGCGGAAGATTTCGCTCAGCGGCACCACATGAAAGCCGCGGCGGAGCAGGTTGCAGATATTGCGAAAATGGCGCGTGCCGACTGTCAAACCGTCAGGGGGAATGGCATCGGTGACGCGGTGAAAAAGCAGCACCGCCATGAACGGCCGGCCCGCCAGGCGCGACATCGCTTCCTGGGCGAACATCGCCCCGGAATACTTGTAGACACCGCAAAGCGTGGCTTTGGCGAGGTTTTTCATGGATGTTGCCCCATGTGCATTCACGCGGGGCGGCTGGCTTAGCTTCGCGCTTGTTGACGCGGAGTGGAAAGGGCACCCGGCCTGTTGGCGCGGAATCTATTAGAATATAGGTCACGCATTGGCATTGCACAAAACCGGAGGTCGAACGTGCGTAAAGGATTGGTAACAGGCGGCGCGGGATTCATTGGCTCACACCTGGTGGAATCCCTGCTGGATCAAGGTTGGCAGGTCAGAGTGCTGGACGACCTCAGCACCGGCAAGCTGGCCAACCTCGCCGCGGTTCAAGACCGCATCGAATTCATGCAAGGCAGCATCACCGATGCTGGCGCGGTCCAAAAGGCGGTGCGAGATTGCGAGGTTGTCTTTCACCTGGCGGCTTTACCGTCCGTCACCCGCAGTGTGGAAGCCCCCCTGGAATCTCATCACATCACCGCGACCGGCACGTTGACCGTGTTGGACGCGGCTCGCCAAGGCGGTGTCCGCCGCGTTGTTTATGCCGCTAGCAGCAGCGCCTATGGCAACCTTCCGGGAGCGGTCCGCGTCGAAACCGAGCCGATTGCGCCGCTGTCTCCTTATGCCGCCGCCAAGCTGGCCGGGGAACTTTACTGTCAATGTTTCGCGGCGGTGTACAAACTGGAAACGGTCCGCTTGCGTTTCTTCAATGTCTACGGCCCGCGTCAGGACGCCAGCAGCCCCTACTCCGGCGTCATTGCCTTGTTCCTGGCGGCGCTGTGCAACGGCAAGGTGCCCAGGATCGACGGCGATGGCTTGCAGTCCCGTGATTTCTTCTATGTCGGCAACGCAGTGCAAGCGGTGTCCAAGGCGGCCGACGCACCGGCGGCGTCCGGCAATGTTTACAACATCGGCAACGGCGCCAGCATCACTGTGTTAGATCTTGTCAAGCATCTGAATGACCTGCTGGGCACCGCCATCCAACCAACGTTTGGCCCGCCGCGCGCCGGCGACGTGCGCCATTCCCAGGCTGACATCACGCAAGCGCGCCGCGATCTGGGCTACAATCCTACGGTTTCATTTCAGGAGGGCTTGCGGCACACTCTGGAGTGGTATCGCTCGACACCCCGTTGACGCCCTTGCCGGCGGCAGGCTTCTGATCGGCCCAGGCCCCGTTCCAAACTAATTCGTAGTCCAGCGCATCTGCGATGGAGCCCCGCCAGCCCGCCTCGGCGGCCTTGACGAGGTTGTACATTTCACGGGCGGTCACATAGTGGTAGTGAAAGCGCGGCTGGCTTCGCGCCTGTTCGGCCAATTGTTGGTGAAACAGCGCCATTGGCTCGCCCAACAGTGCATCTTGGCTGGCCGCCTCGGCGCCATGCGTATGCAACTTGACAAAAAACCAATCTGGCCGTGACGCCACCTGAACGCGCGCCCGCAGCCAACTGGGAACGCGGGCGATGCTCGCGGGCTGACTTCCCTGGACACAGCCGTTTTCCAAGCGCGGCAGCAGGCCCCATTTTCTTCGTCCCCAGTTGTAAACCAGCGGCCCCTGCACCAGCAGTAAGCTGCCCTCAGGCCGCGGTCCCGAGCCCACGGCGATGCCGCTGTCATGGGAACGAGGCCGACCGGCACGATTGACGGCGTAATACACGCTGTTGATCTTGCGTGTCTGGGTTACATGCGGTGCCGACGGCATGGTGAAATCGGCATAGCACCCGGTTTCTCGGAGAATGTCCAGCTCGTCATTGATGCCGCACCAGCGGCCATCGGGCCGGGCATTGCACAATGCCCAGTTGCCGTGAATAAACGCGTAAGCTAACTCGCCGGTAGCGCGCTGGCGCGCCAGCAGACCGTGGTTATGGGCAAAGATGTTCTTGAACTTGTCTAGTTGCTCCCGCAGCCAGGCGCCGGAACCGCCGTCATGGTGCAAATGAATTTCGACTTCGCCGTAGCCCGCCCGGCATAACTCGGCGAGCGCTTCGACGTAAGCCGGCTCGTACTCTTCGATGGGATAAAAAAAAGTGTGCCGCGGGCAACGGCCATCACTGTCGCGGAATCGCCCAAATTGCCGGGGATACTCCCGCACCCAACGGTCCACGCATTCCCCGGCCTGTTCGGCCGCGGTTTGGCAAGTCTTGGGCTCGTAATGGTCGGCCAGACACAGGATCAAGTGAACCGTTTCACTGTCGCCCGGCGGCCGGCGCTTGGGCATTTGCAACAAGTAGGGCACGATCCAGCGATCAAGGCCACGCCGTCGCATGCGCCGCCACGTCATGGTGGCCGCTAAAGCGATTGCCACGATTATTGCCAAGATCCAAATCATGGGGAAAATCCGACGTTCTTGATTATCTGGCCTGCAGGCGATCCAAGATCGCGCCCTTGTATTTCACCTTGCCCCACGAATGGCTGGTCCGCCCGGTGATCCACACCCAAAATGCCATCCACGCGGCGGCATTGAGAACGACCACCGATGTCGCAGCGGCGGCCGGCCGCAACTGGCGTGCCACGACTCGGTTGTTGCCTATTAATGCCAGCGCGTAAAAGCCAACCTGCCCCAAGAACATGGCTTGATACAAGGACCCGGGCAGGATAGCGCTTGTTGCCAGCATGGCCAACAGCGCCCAAGGCACGACCAGCCGCAGTAATTTGTGGGACACAAACTGCAGCCAGACGGGATTGCGCCAGGGCAGCAGCGCCTGTGGCAAGCGCACTGCCAATTGAAAGTTGCCTGCCAACGTCCGCACCTTGCGGCGGAATTCGTCGCTCGTTCTTTCGGGCAGCTTGTCGTAAGCGATGGCTCGTTTGTCGTGGACGACACGCTGGCCTTGGACGGTGAGGTAAAGTGGCCAGTAAACGTCGTCCAGGATCATGCCGGCCGGCACGCCCGGAAACAGCGAGCGCCGCACGGCACAGATCGCCCCGGTGACGCCGACGGTGGAGTGCAATTGGCTTTCCTTTTTCCGCAGCCATTTTTCATAGCGCCAGTAGAAGCCCATGGCGGCCATGACGCCGGGCGCCCATTCCAGCACCAGATCGCCGCTGACCGCGCCAATGGTGGGATCGGCGAAGTTTTCCAGCAGCATGCGGACAGCGGCGCTGTCCCAGCGCTGCCGGCAATCCGCGAATATCAGTATCTCATTTTGAGCTTCGGCGCAGCCCGCGCTCAGGGCAGCAGCCTTGCCCTCGCGGTGCGGCAGTTCAATGACATGAACATTGGCGCCGGCCACCTGCCGCGCAATGCTGGCGGTATGGTCGGTGGACCCATCGGACACGACGATCACCTCACCCTCAATACCAGAAGCCGTCAACATTGCCGTCAATTCCGCTATGCGGTCGCCGATCCGTTCTTCCTCGTTGTGGCCGCAGAGCACAAAGCTGACGCTGGCGGTGTGTCCGGCAACGCGGCGCGGCTCACGGCGGCGCAACTTGGCCACGATCGCCAGGATCACGGCGTAGCCGACGTAGGCATACAGCACGATCGCCGTGCATATCCAAAAGATGACTTCGAGAATTGCCATGAGAGTGTCTGCGCGGGGGATGTTGATGGAGAGGAATAGAAAAAAGCAGTTTTTACGAGCCGGGGGTCGGCCCCACTTCCAAACCGAACTTAGCTTTCATTTCCAGCCGTTCCGCTTGCAAACGTGTCACATCGCCGTCATGCACCAGGCGCGGATCGGGTCGCCAACACAAAGGCGCAATGTCCTGAGTCCAGTGCTGGCCAGTGGCCAGGGCGTGCTCTCTCAGAACCTCGTTAAGCTTGTGCGAACTGTGGTGACAGGAGATGTTTGCTTCAGCCCACTGCCGGGGTGCGAAGCTTTCCGCGCACTGGATCAAGTCGTTGAGTTGCCGACCCAACTGGCGTTCGTCGAGAAAAACGCCAGTTTGCGGGTTGACGAATGCTCGTGAGCCGATCTCCGCCCCTTGCAGCAAGGCCGTCGGCGTGTTGGCAAACAGCGACTCGGCGACTACCACGCACGAGCCTTCGCGGCGCGACAGGATCAGACTGGCTCGTGCCCGGCACAGTGCTTCCGTGACCTGGGCATACTTGGCGTTGCTCACAATTGTGAGCCGGTCGGCAACACCATAATGGGCGGCTTCGCGGCGGATGGTTTCGCCGTCCCTGCCGTCTTGGTCCTGACCGACCAACAACACCCGTGTCCTGGCCGGCATGTTGCGAAGCGCCGCAAATAAAACGTGGTGCCGTTTCACCTTGGCGAAGTTGGCGACCATGATCAGATCGACATCGCGCCCGGCAAACGGCCGCGGCTTAAAGAGTTCCGGCAACACCCATTGCGAGGCGTACAGCGGCAACACCCCAAAATTGGCGGACACCCGCGGCAACACCTCCATGTCGCCAGCGTTGCTGATGAGCGTAAACAGCTTGGCCGGATAGGCGTTGGCGAAG
>DASRAT010000356.1:0-3857 GCA_035638015.1 Gemmataceae bacterium
ATTCCTGGCAAGAACCGCCCCCCGAGGCTTTCGTGCTGACTCGCGCCCCCGAAAAAGCCCCCGACGAACCGGCCCTGATCACGCTCGGTTTTGAGGCCGGCGTCCCGTGCAGCCTCAATGGAAAACCTCTCGGTCTGTTGCCTCTGGTCCGCGAGCTAAACCGGCTCGGCGGCGAACACGGCGTCGGCCGCAGCGATGTCGTCGAGGACCGCCTCTTCGGCCTCAAGAGCCGGGAGTTTTACGAAGCGCCCACGCCCACGATATTGATGCTGGCCCACAAGGATCTGGAGAGTCTGGTGCACAGCCGCGAGTTGATTCAGCTCCGTGAGTCACTGGGCCGACGCTACGCCGAATTGGTCTACACAGGCCTTTGGTTTCACGATCTGCGCCAGTCGCTGCAAGGATTCTTCGCCCAGACGCAAACGCACGTCACCGGCGAAGTGCGCCTCAAGCTCTTCAAAGGCTCCTGCACCGTCCTGGGCCGCCGCAGCCCGCAAAGCCTTTATGATGCGGCGTTGGTCAATCAAACCAACTTGGAACTGTTCGACAAAAATTGGGCCCAGGGCTTCACATCAGTGTTCACGCTGCCCTCGCGGCTGGCAGCACGCCGGCCGGGGCTGGACGATGGCGCCTCCAAGTGAGCTGAGTTATTGTGGGACGGCCTTCCCAGGCCGTCCAAGACGGCCTGGGAGGGCCGTCCCACGTTGTTGCTCTGCCGCGCGGCGTTTTTTGCTGGTCTTGGCCCACGTCCATCGCCTACCATAGGGCAAGGAAGCTCCCCGCTGTTTTGCCTTCCATTTCAATCGGAAAAACCACGATGTTTCGTTTCCTTGCTATAAGCACTGCCCTTGCCGTCGTTATCCTTTCCACCGTCCACGCCCGGCAACAAGACAAACAGCCCGCAAAGCAACCTGACCCGCCCACCGCCGATCAACTCAAGTTCTTCGAGTCCAAAATCCGCCCTGTGCTTATCGACAGTTGCATTAGCTGCCACGGTCCCGAAAAGCAAAAGGGCGACCTGCGTCTGGATTCACAAACCGATTTGCTCAAGGGCGGTGAACGCGGCCCGGCCGTTGTACCCGGCCATCCCGAAAAAAGCCTGCTCATCAAGGCGATTACGCACGAAGATGCCACATTCAAGATGCCACGCAGCGCCGAGAAGCTGTCCAAGGAGCATATCGCCGACCTGACGCGCTGGGTCAAAATGGGCGCCCCCTGGCCCGCCGGCGACAAAATTGTCGCGTCCAAAAAAGGCGAAATGCAAGTCACCGACAAGGACCGCCAATTTTGGGCCTTCAAGCCAGTGGTCAAACCGTCGGTTCCAAAGGTAAAAAACACGGCCTGGGTCAGAAACCCCATCGATTCCTTCATTCTGGCCAAACTCGAAGAAAAAGGACTTACACCAAGTCCGCCCGCCGCCAAACATGAGTTGGTGCGGCGTCTTTATTTCGATCTGACCGGCCTGCCACCCACACCCAAGGAAGTCGCCGATTTCGTCAACGACCCATCGCCCAAGGCCTGGGATAATCTCATCGACAAATTGCTCGATTCCCCAGGCTACGGCGAAAAGTGGGCACGGCATTGGCTCGACTTGGTCCGCTACGCCGAAACAACAGTTACGAACGCGACGGCGCCAAACCGAATGTCTGGCGTTATCGCGATTACATCATTCGCGCTTTCAATCAGGACAAACCGTTTGACCAGTTCCTGCGTGAACAGCTTGCCGGCGACGAACTGCCCAATCCCAGCATGGATGCGTTAATCGCCACGGGTTACTATCGCCTCGGCCTCTGGGACGACGAACCCTCCGATCCGCTCGGAGCCAAGTATGATGGCCTCGACGACATTCTCGCCACCACTTCGCAAGTCTTCCTGGGCCTGACCGTCGATTGCGCCCGTTGCCACGATCACAAAATCGATCCGATTCCTCAAAAGGATTACTACAGCCTGCTCGCCTTCTTTCACAACATCAATCACTATCGCAACGGCGGGCCCACCGATGAGTTGCCGATCTTCGCCTCGGAAACTGCGCGCAAGGATTATGAGCGCAAGGCTGGCGAACTGAAGGACAAACGTGATAAAGTTCAACTTGCCATGAACGCAATCGAGAAGGAGTTCCGGGCCAAGTACGACAAGGGCGCCGGCAAAATCCAACAGCCTGACATGGACGATTTGAGCTATCGCTTTTACCGCGATAGCTGGACAACATTGCCAGACTTCACGTTGGTCAAACACGAAGACGCCGGCAAGCTGTCCAATCAACTTTTCGACATCAGCGTCCGCACTCGCGACGAGGCGTTCGGTTTCGTCTTTGAAGGCGTGCTGATCGTGCCGCAAGACGGCCAATACACCTTTTTTCTCGATTCCGATGACGGCTCGCGGCTGACCGTCAATAGCAAGGTTGTCCTCGAATACGACGGCATCCATGGCGTGGGCCAGGAGAAGTCGGCCAAGGTCGATTTGCCGAAGGGACGATTGCCAATCAAGTTGGAGTACTTCCAAAATCAGGGCGGTTTGGGCTTGGACGTCGCCTGGTCGGGTCCGGGTTTTGGACGGAAACCATTGTCAGCGTCTGATTCGCCAAAGGAAGCCAACAAAGATATTGCCAAACTTCTCAAATCCGACGGCACGCGCATCTTGGGCAAGGACGCCATGCAGAAGTACGCCCAACTGCAAAAAGACCTGGACGCACTAAAGAAACAGAAGATTCCAAGCGATTTGTGTCTGGGCGTCACCGAACCCGGCAGCAAAGCGCCGGAAACCTTCGTGCTGATTCGTGGCAACGCCTCTGTCAAAGGCGTCAAAGTCGAACCAGGGTTCCCACAGGTTTTGACGAGCGAAGCTCCAAACTTGCCAACTCTTCCAATTGGCTCGCCCACAAGCGGCCGCCGTTTAACGTTGGCCAACTGGCTCGTCTCCAAGGACAATCCGCTCACCGCCCGCGTCACCGTCAATCGCCTCTGGCAATATCACTTCGGCCGCGGCATCGTGCGCTCCACCAGCAACTTCGGCACCCAGGGCGACAAGCCCACGCACCCCGAACTGCTCGATTGGCTCGCCTCCGAATTCGTCGAACGCGGCTGGAGCATGAAAGCAATGCACCGGCTGATCCTGACCTCGAGCGCCTACCAGATGTCGTCCAAGCCCAACGCCAAGGCCCACGAAGCCGATCCCATGAACGACCTCTTCTGGCGTTTCGACATGCGCCGCCTCACCGCTGAGGAAATCCGCGACTCCATCCTGGCCGTCAGCGGCAATCTCAATCGCAAAATGGGCGGCCCCGGCATTTACCCCGAAATCCCCAAGGAAGTCCTTGCCGGCCAATCGATGCCCGGCAAAGGTTGGGGCAAATCCAACGCCACCGAACAAGCCCGCCGCAGCATTTACGTCCATGTCAAGCGCTCGCTGCTATTGCCGCTCCTGGAAGTCTTCGACCTCGCCGAAGCCGACCGCTCGACAGCCGTCCGCTTTTCCACGACGCAACCAACCCAGGCACTGCTGTTGTTCAACAGCGATTTCACCCACAAACAAGCCGCCATTTTCGCCAAACGCCTTCAACAAGAAGCGGGCAACAAGGTCGAGGATCAATTGAAACTGGCGTTGTCGCTGGCGACATGCCGCACGCCCGCTCCGGCGGAAGTGCAGCGTTTGACAAAACTGTACACCAACCTGCGCGAACAAGACGGCGCCAGCGCGGAAGTCGCCATGCGCTACGTCTGCGTGGTCGTGCTCAACCTGAATGAGTTCATCTATGTCGACTGACGGAGTCCGCCATGGCCGATTCCGCCAAACTCGACTTGGTGCATAAAGCGATCTGTTCGGGTATAATGGGGCATATCCAGTGGAAGGACGCGGCC
>DASRAT010000357.1:0-9922 GCA_035638015.1 Gemmataceae bacterium
GAAGGCCAGTGGTCCAATCCGGTTTATGCCGATGTCAACGGCAAGCCGCAAATCATTTTCCCCGGCGGCGACGGCTACCTCTATGGTTTGGAGCCAAAGACCGGCAAGATGATTTGGAAATTCAAATGCAATCCACCGCAAACCGACGACGATCGCGGCATTCCCGCCTATTTCATCGGCACGCCGGTGGTTTACGAAAATCGCGTGTACATTGGCCTGGGGGCTTATCCCGATCATTCGTCGCCGCCAAAAATTGGCCACTTTTTCTGCGTAGACGTCACCAAGACGGGCGATGTCTCTTGCAAAAACGAGAATCTCGATCCCAAGGACCCGGCCAACAAAGACTCGGCGTTGGTTTGGCACATCGGCGGCATGGTCAAGCCAGCGCCCAAAAAAGGCCGAAAGGTCCAGTTTGGCGCCACGTCCAGCACAGCCGCCATTCATGACGGGCTGGTTTACATCGCGGAGCAACATGGTTATTTGCAATGCCTGGACGCCAAAACCGGCCAGCGCTACTGGGAGCACGATTTCAAGGCCGCCGTCTTTGGTTCGGCCTACTGGGTGAATGGTAAGATTTATGTGTGCGCCAAAGACACCCAGTGTCATATTTTCGAGCACGGCAAGGAGTATCAGCCACCGCGAAGCGTGGAAGTGGACGATTCCTCGGACTCGGCGCCGGTGGTGGCCAATGGCGTTCTTTACATCTTGTCCCCATCCAAGCTGTGGGCCATTGGTGCCAAGTGAGGCGAGAGCGATGCCGCAACTGGCTAACGATCTCTGGAGCCTGGTGCTGGATCGGCACGAAGTTGATCCCGATCAGCTTGTCGAAGCGATCGAGGACCAGGTGCGCCGCGGCGACCTAGATTTTCGGTCGCGTCTATTGATTCGTGACAGTTTGAATGCGTTGCAGCAGCACTGGGATCCTCAGCGGTTGGCGGCTTGGTTGAAAAGTTGTCCCAAGAGCGACGAGATTCATGGCATTTGGAAAGAGGATTTTGGCGAAGTCGGTTTTCCGTCTTTGACGAGGCGCATCGTGGAAACCACACGGCCTGAAACGATTCAGCAGATGTTCCGAGAAATCGGGCAGAAGATCCATCCGCGCAAACCTATCCGCGTTTATGTCGGCGGATCCTGCGCTTTGATTTTGGGTGGGTTGCTCTCGCGGCGGACAGAGGACATCGACATTGTCGATGAGCTTCCAGCGGAGTTGCGGCAAGAACATCGATTGCTGGATGAATTGAACAAACGCTACGATCTGCACTTCGGTCACTTTCAATCGCATTACCTACCCGCAGGATGGCAGGGCCGGGCGCACTATTTGGACGACTACGGCGACCTTCAAGTTTATCTTGTCGACGCCTACGATGTCGCCCTGAGCAAGCTCTTTAGCATTCGCACCAAGGATTTGGACGACTTGCGGGCGCTAATGCCTCGGCTCGATAAACAGGAATTGACCGAACGATTCAAACGAACCACCACCGCGATGCTTGCCTCCGAAGACCTAGGCAAACGCGCCCAGCACAACTGGCACATCCTTTTTGGAGAACAGCTTCCCCAATGAGCCTGACACCCCCCCAAGCCCGCGAACAGCTCGACGCCCAGGTGCGCGATGTCATCGCCTGGCATTTCAATCCCGAAACTGGCGCTCCCTTCTGGATTCAAAAAGCCAAGGAGCTGGGCTTCGATCCGCGTAAGGAGGTCAAGAGCTACGCCGACCTCAAGAAATTTGGCCATTTCGAGGACGAATGGCTGCGCGGCGGACCAATTAGCCGCTGGGTTCCCAAAGGATCAGCTCATAAGCCGACCTACGTTTTCGAAACAGGCGGCACCACCGGCATTCCAAAAAGCCGCATGGTTCAGGATGATTTTCGGATTGATTACGAGATGTTCAGCCAATCGCTGCCTGACAAGCATTTCCCCAAGGGATCCAACTGGCTGATGCTCGGCCCCTCCGGCCCGCGGCGTTTGCGGCTGGCGGTTGAGCATATGTGCCAGTTCCGCGGCGGCATCTGCTTCTGCGTCGATCTCGATCCGCGCTGGGTCGTCAAGCTTATCAAGAAGGGCTGGATGGAGCATTTAAAAGCCTATCAGGAGCATGTGGTCGAACAGGCTCTGACAATCCTGTCGGCCAATCATGATATCAAGTGCATGTTCACCACACCCAAGCTGCTCGACGCCTTGGCCGGCCGCATGGAAAAAGACGGCACTTCCATCGCCAAGAGCGGCATTACCGGCATCTTCTGCGGCGGCACGGAGATGACCTCGCAGTGGATTCGCTTCGCCATTGAGGAGTTGCTCGGGCCGGACGTTTACATTGCGCCGACGTATGGTAATACCTTGATGGGTTTGGCCGCGTCCGACATGCCCAAGGCGGAGGATGGATACAAGATTGCCTACTACGCCCCGCAGCCACGGGCCGTTGTGGAGGTCGTCGATTTCGATGATTACGACAAGGTGGTCGATTACGGCAAGGAAGGGCGGGTGATGCTGACGACCTTGACCAAGGAGTTTTTCGTGCCGCGGTTCATGGAGCGTGATGAGGGGCTGCGCGAGAAGCCCAGTGCGCGTTATGCATGGGATGGGGTTAGCGGCGTCAAGCCATTCAGAGCGTTTGCGGCGACCACGACGGTCGGGGTGTATTGAGCCGCTTGAGGCCTAGCACAGCAAGATATGCATTGGAGCCAAATCATGCCAGCCAATATTGAAGGCGTGATTGAAAAAGCTTTTGAACAGGCGTTTCTCAAGGCTTTGGATCAGACTATCCAAACAAAAGCAGAAGCGTTATTCAAACGAGTTTTCGAGGATGGCGGCGCTTTTTCGAAAAAGCTAGAAGAGAAAATAGAACTCGGATTCAAGCGCTTTGCGGAAGTCGGCATTCAGTGAAAAAAAGGAAGCCTGGCTTCCAACGATGAGAGTTCGAGGCTTCATTACCTACCCGTTATTACACGATCGACAACACCTTTGGAGTTTCTTCATGCTGCACATCCCCGTCTCCCGCTGGGGCGAACCCTACAAAAGCCTCGAAAGCGACAAAGTCGTCCATTTCGATTCCGGCGAAGTCCTGGCCGAAGTGAGCCGGGCCAATGCCGGCATTGTCGAGCGTGACATGAAGCACGCCGGTCGCGCACGCGGCGTGCTGCGTGAGATTCCCATTCACGACATCCTCAACATGGTGAAAAAGGCCGCCGATCTTTACACCGAGGCGGAACTGCCTTTGGGCACCGGCACCCAAACTCCCGATCAATTCGTCCGCATGCAATCGGCGACCACAGGTTTGCCCGAGCACATGTGCCGTTTCAACATGAAGAAAAACCACTTCGTGTTGAACCAGATGGACAAGATTCTCGACAGCCTGACGCGCGGACTTGATCTGAACATTCTTTCGCGCGGTTACGGCATTGAGCCGCGCGGTGTCCCGGTCAGTTACCAGGCTCAATCGCCGGTGTTGGGTCTTGTGCTGCCGAGCAACTCGCCCGGCGTGCATACGCTTTGGCTGCCAATCATTCCCATGCAAGTTGGTTTGGTGCTCAAGCCTGGTCCGCAAGAACCGTGGACTCCATATCGCATGACGCAGGCGTTTATTCAGGCCGGCATTCCCAAGCAAGCCATCGCCATCTATCCCGGCCTTGGCGACATCGGCGCCGCGGTATTGCAACACGTGCAGCGAAGTTTAATCTTCGGCGGCACCGCCACGGTCGAACAATACAAGGGCAATCCACGCGTGCAGGCCCACGGCCCCGGTTTCAGCAAGATTCTGCTTGGCGACGACAAGGTCGATCAGTGGGAAAAGTACATCGACATCATGGTGGACAGCGTCCTGGTCAACAGCGGCCGCGGCTGCATCAATTGCTCGGGAGTGTGGGTGTCGCGCCACGGCAAAAAGATCGCCGAGGCGATGGCCGCCAAGATGGGGCCGGTGGCGCCGTTGCCGCCGGAAGATCCCAAGGCCGCTCTCGCCGCCTTCACGGTCAAGGGTCAGGCCGATGGGGTAAACGCCGACATTGAAAAAGACCTGACCGAATCGGGCGTCCACGATATGACCAAGAAATTCGGGCCGCGGCTCGTCAAGAAAGAACATTGCGATTATCTGCGTCCCACCGTCATTTTCTGCGAATCGCCTGAGAAGAACATCGCCAAGAAGGAATACATGTTCCCCTTCTGCACCGTGGTGGAATGCCCGCAGGAGCAAATGCTGGAAAAGATCGGCGGCACTCTGGTTTGCACGGCCATCACCGAAGACAAGAAACTGCAGCGGGCCCTCGCCGATGCCACGCACATCGACCGGCTCAACATCGGGGTCATGCCGACGATCGCGCTGAATTGGCTGCAACCGCACGAGGGCAGCATTGTCGATTTCCTGTTCCGGGCCAGGGCATTTCAATTTGACAAGGAAATGATTAAAATCTAACCAGAGCGCGGCCAAAGTGGCCTCGTGGTCAGTCATGGTGCCTCTTTTGGGGCTTGCTTATGATCGTGTCTTCGTCCGTCGCGCCTGCTGACCATACTTTCAAAGTGGGACCGCTGCGCCCGTTCGATTACCATTCGCCCACGCGGGTGGTGTTCGGCCCCGGCACGCTAGGCCGCCTTGGCGAATTGGCACGTGAATTGGGAGAATCGCGAGTCCTTTTGGTTACCGACCCCGGCCTGGAAGCGGCTGGGCATCCCCAGCGCGCCATTCAGTCGCTGCGCCACGCTGGTCTTGACGTTTTTCTTTTCGACGGCGTCGAGCAAAACCCAACCACCAAGCACGTGGAAGCTGGTGTTGCCTTCGCGCGTCCCCTTGGCATTGACCTGATTGTCAGCGTCGGCGGCGGCAGCTCGATGGACTGCGCCAAAGGGATTAATTTTCTGCTGACCAATGGCGGCACCATGGCCAGCTACAGAGGGTTTGGCAAGGCGGCCAAGCCAATGCTGCCCTCCATTGGCGTGCCGACCACTGCCGGCACGGGCAGCGAGGCGCAATCTTATGCGCTGATCGTCGACGAAAAAACTCACCAAAAAATGGCTTGCGGCGACCGCAAAGCGGCGTTTCAAATCGCGGTGTTGGATCCCGAAGTGACCGTCTCGCAGCCAACCAAAGTCACGGCCATCACCGGCATTGACGCTGTTTCCCACGCTCTGGAGTCCTTTGTCACCAGCAAGCGCAATCCGCTGGCCCAGATGTTCGCCCGTGAAGGTTGGAAACTGTTGGAGGCCAACTTGGAAAAAGTGCTGAAACACCCTGGCGACGTTTCAGCTCGCGGCGCCATGCAGATGGGCGCCTTCCTGGCCGGCACCGCGATTGAAAACTCGATGCTCGGCGCCTGTCACGCATGCGCCAACCCGCTGACCGCTCATTACGGCTTGACGCACGGATTGGCCATCGGCATCCTTTTGCCCCATGTGGTTCGCTTCAATGCCGACTCGGTGGGCCCGCTCTACGCCGATCTCGCGGAGGAAGCGGGGCTGGGCAATGGGGATCCGGTCGAAGCCATTACTCAACGGATCGTCGAATTGATGCGAGCCGCCAAGTTGCCGGTCAGGCTGTCCGAATGCGGCGTTACGGCCACGATATTGCCTGTGTTGGCCGACGAGGCGAACCAGCAATGGACTGCACGATTCAACCCTCGCCCGGTGTCCGAACGCGAATTGCAGACGATTTACGAAGCCGCATTTTGATTAAGCCGCTTGCGGCTTAGCGCTCATTGTGGAGAGATCTAACATGCGCCGGGCCAATAAAGCAATTCTCACCAGCTTTCTTGGTGTATTTTGTGTCTTTGTGGTGAATGCGCCCGCCGATTGGCCTGTGTTTCGCGGCAACGCCTTGCAAACCGGCGTGGCGGAGACCACTCTTCCTGACAAGCTTGAAATCCTCTGGCGTTTTCCAGCCAAAGACGCCATCGAGGGCAGCGCCGCCATCGCTGACGGCACGGTTTACTTCGGCGACCAAGACGGCAATGTCTTCGCCCTCAACCTCGCCGACGGCAAACAGAAATGGACTTACAAGGCTGGAGCCCCCATCAAGGTCGGTGCGGCCGTCAACGGCAACAGCGTTTACATCGGCGACGAAGACGGCAAGTTTCATTGCCTTGACATCAAGAATGGCCAAAAACGCTGGATTTTCGACACTCAGGCCGACATTACCTCGGCGCCCAACTTCGACGGCAACAAGGTCCTTTTCGGCGGCGGCGACGAAATGCTCTATTGCCTTGACAAAGACAAAGGGCCGGCCAAGGACAAGAAAGGCGATGACAAACCGCTGTGGAGTTTCAAGGTGCCCGGCGGCCCGGTGTTGGGCTCGCCGGCGGTCATCAACAATAGAACATTTGTGGCCGGCTGCGACAGCGCTCTGCACGTCATCGACACCACCAACGGCAAGGAGATCCAGGAAGTCCAGCTCAACGGGCAGGTAGGGGCAACGCCAGCGCTTGCCGGTGATTTCCTCTACATCGGCACCATGTCCAATGACGTCGAAGCCATCAACTGGAAAGATGGCAAGATCGTTTGGACTTACCAACCCCAGAAACGTCCGCAGCCTTTCTTCGCGTCCGTGGCGATTACACCCACGCTGGTCCTGGCCGGCAGCCGCGACAAATGTCTGCACGCCATCGACCGCCAATCAGGTAAGATGAAATGGGTGTTCACCACCGGCGGCAAAGTGGACAGCTCTCCGGTGGTTGCCGGCAAGCGCGTTTATTTTGGTTCCAACGACAGCAAGCTTTATGTCGTCGATTTGGAGAGCGGCAAAGAGGTACAATCGATTGTACTTGGCAAAAAGGGCGTAACGGCATCGGCGGCAGTTAGCGGCGAAAGGTTGGTGATTGGCACCATCGACGGCGATTTGATTTGCCTGGGGAAGAAGAAATGACGCCGGACTATGACAGTCCGTGGAAGGAATCGCTGGAAATGTATTTCCAGCCTTTCCTGGCGTTGCTATTTCAAGCCATTCACGACAAGATCGACTGGTCGCACGGTTTTGAGTTTTTGGACAAGGAGCTTCAGCAATTGATCGCGGACGCCGAGCAAGGCCGGCGTTACGTGGATAAGTTGGTTAAGGTTTGGGCGAAGGAAGGAATCGAGATGTGGGTGCTGATCCACATCGAAGTGCAAACAACGCGAGACACTGGTTTTCCAAGGCGGATGTATGTTTACAATTACCGCATCGATCATCAATATGATCGAGAAGTAGTCAGCATCGCGGTGCTGGCGGACGACGATCCAAACTGGCGCCCGGATCATTATGAATGGGAGCTGTGGGGCTGCCGGAAACGGCTAGATTTTCCGCATGCGAAATTGCTGGACTTTATCGGGCGTGAGGCAGAACTGCAAGCGAGCGACAATCCGTTCGCGCAAATTATCTTGGCCCACCTTGCGGCCATCCAAACGCGCGGCGATGACATCGGCCGCATGGTCTGGAAGGTGCGGTTGATGCGCGGATTGTTCGAACGGGGCTTCACGGCAGATCATGTGCGAGAGCTTTTTCGGTTGATTGATTGGCTCATGCAATTGCCGCCGGCGCAATCCGGCCAGTTTTGGGATGAGGTCAAACAAATCCAGGAGGTAAAAAAGATGCCATTCATTACAACGCCTGAACGAATTGGGATGGAAAAGGGGATGGAAAAGGGAAGGGAGGAAGGCACACGGCTGACGTGGCTAAAGGCTATCGAAGAAGCGCTCGAAGCGCGCTTTGGCGAGGAAGGCCTGAGGTGCCTGGGCGTAATCGGCGCTGCTGGTGGGGATGAAAAGTTGAGGATTATTCTCCGAGCAATTGTCACGGCAACCACCCTGGAAGAAGCTAAGCAATCCTGGTCTCATTAGGGAATAACCGGCTGCGGGTTCAAATGGACACACAAGAAAAAACCGGCCTGGGCAATTACTTCGTGGCCAACTACCCGCCGTTCTCAGCGTGGAAGCCGGCCCACCTGGAGGCTGCGCAGGCTGCACTGCACAAACCGCCGCGTCCGGGTACACCTCTGGGCCTCTATTTGCACATCCCCTTCTGCCGCAAACGCTGCAAATTTTGCTATTTTCGCGTCTACACCGACAAAAACGCTCGCGATGTCGAGGTCTATCTCAACGCCCTTGCCAAGGAAGTCGAGCTTTACAGCAAACTGCCCATCGTCGGCGGCCGGCCGCTGCATTACTTCTACTTCGGCGGAGGCACGCCCTCCTATCTCAGCGTTGCTCAACTGCACACTTTGACCGACCGGCTCCGCAATTATCTTCCGTGGGACAAAGCCGCCGAGGTGACCTTCGAGTGCGAGCCTGGCACTTTGCAGCAGCACAAACTCGAAGCCCTCAAAGAAATCGGCGTCACTCGCCTCAGCCTGGGCGTCGAGAATTTCGGCGACGCCATTCTGGAAGCCAACGGCCGGGCACACCTGTCGCAGGAAATCTACCGCAGTTACGAATGGATCAAGGCCCTGCATTTCGATCAAATCAACATCGACCTGATCGCCGGCATGGTGGGCGAAACCTGGGAAAACTGGCGGCAATGCGTTCAGAAAACCATTGAACTTTCGCCCGACAGCGTCACGATTTACCAGATGGAATTGCCGTTCAACACGGTTTTTTCCAAAGAACTACATATGGTCGATGCCAAAGAAAAAGTGGACGGTGGACAGGGCAAAGTGGACGGTGCCAATGGTATTGCCGATTGGCCAACAAAACGAGATTGGGTGCGCTACGCTTTCGATGAAATGTGTCGGGCCGGTTACCAGATATCAAGTGCCTACACCTTGGTCAAAGACAAAACGCGCTGTCGCTTCGTTTATCGCGACAGCTTGTGGCATGGGGCCGACATGTTTGGCACGGGAGTGGCGTCATTCGGCCACGTCGGCGGCGTTCACGTGCAAAACGTCGACACCTGGGAATCCTATCTGGCGCTTGTGGACAAAGGCGAATTGCCGCTTGGCAGGGCGATGCCGGTGTCGCCCCGTCAACTGCTGATCCGCGAAATGATCTTGCAACTAAAAACCGGCCGGCTCGAAGCCAATTACTTTCAGCAAAAATTCGGCGCCAACATTCTTTCCGATTTCGCCGATGGCTTTCAGGAATTGACGGCAGCCGGCAACGCCACTCTGGCCAATGGCGATGTCCGCCTCACGCCGAGCGGGTTGTTGCAAGTGGATCGATTGCTGCCCACCTTCTTTGAGCCGGAGTTTCGCGGCGCCCGCTACACTTGATTGCCCGTTCATTTGCGTCAGCCAGTCCGACCAATACAACGCTGTCATACCGTAAATCCGCGGAGGCAAAAATGAGACCGCGCATTCTGGCGTTGTGTTGGTTGAGTATTTTCGCAGTTACTGGCCTCGCAATGAACCCGGCCACCGTCGGCCATGATGCATTGCAGGACAAAGCCCCAGCAAATAATCAGGCGACGACCGGCAAACTCAAAACCGAGAATGTGCTGCTGGTGATGCTCGATGGATTGCGCTGGCAGGAGGTGTTCACAGGAGCGGCCGAAGAATTGCTCAACAAAAATCGCGGTGGCGTCCGTGACGTGGCCGATATGCGCAAGCGGTTTTGGCGCGAAACGCCGGAGGCAAGACGCGAAGCATTAATGCCTTTCTTGTGGGGCACGATTGCCAAGGACGGCCAGGTCTTCGGCAACAAGCTGCGCGGCAGCGTTGGCCGTGTCACCAATGGCCTGAACTTTTCCTACCCTGGTTACAACGAACTATTATGCGGCGTTGTCGATCCGCAAGTCAAAAGCAACGGCAAGAACTATAATCGCAACGAAACCGTTCTGGAATGGCTGCATAAAAATCCCGAGTTTCACGGGAAAATCGCGGCCTTCACCTCGTGGGAAGTCTTCCCTTACATCATCAACGACAAACGCAGCGGCATACCGGTGAACTCCGGCTACATGCCGCTGACAGGCTTGCCTGATGGTCCGGCGGTGCGGTTGCTCAACCAGCTAATGGCCGAGACTGCTCTGGAG
>DASRAT010000358.1:0-3611 GCA_035638015.1 Gemmataceae bacterium
TTTTTTATGCATTCACGTTCCATCCCCGTCGGGGATAGGGGCCGTTGCCGACGCAACTAACTGATCCTCGACGACTCCTGTTCACCGCGTCACACGACGTGCGCAGGGCCGCAGAGGCACCTCGCCGCGCCGAATGTCCGCTTGGGTGGAAAGCGGAGGTTCCCAATATTGGCTTGTACCAAACGGCAACTCGCCGCGCGTTCTCCCAGCTTTTCAAGCTATGAGATAGCCATGCCAATGGGTTGGGGGTCTGATGGCTGCATTCGAACATGTCAGCGTCCTGTTGGCATTTGCTGCATCGAAGGTCCACCTCGCTCGAGTGATGGCCAGCGACTTTCGTGTCTTTGTTGAGGAAATTGTCGCTGGCGTAAGTCCGACGGCGCCGCGTGATATCTTTGCTGACTGGAAAACTGCGTTAAGAGTGGAAATGCATGCTCCGATGGACACTTTATCGGACCAGGGACGGTCGTGATGTCTAGTGCTTTTCAACACATGGTCACATTATTGTCCTTTGTCCTCGCGTTGGGTGTTTCGCACCAGCTGTTCACCTTCGTTGAGATGGTGCGGGCCGGATCTCGGGTGAAATGGTCGTTGGTCCATGGCCTTTGGATGTTGAATAGCTTCCTGGCGGTAATTGCTTGGTGGTTTGGCATTTGGGATTTTCACAATATAGAAGAGTGGTCAGTTTTTTCGGTTCTGCTCAACCTCTTGGCCGTCCTGTGTGTTTTCCTGGCGATTGCCTTTGTTTGTCCCAGAATTCCTGAGACTGGACCCATCGATCTGGTGAAGTTTCATAATCTTCACAGCAAGAAGTACATCGGCTTCACCGTTGGAGAACTTGTTCTTGGGGCTGGTGAGGCCCTCTACTATGGGAATGTATACAATGTGCCCGGGCAAAACCTTCAAGCTGGGATAATCGGCTTTATGGGAATAACAGCCCTGGCTGCGCTCTTCGCCTCCAATCCGACTGCCCAACGAATAGCGGCCATAGCGACTGTGGCGGCGTCGGTTGTATTCCTTGTTGTCGGCGACCCGGTGCTCCGATCGAACTGACCGTGAGCATACGAAAGCGCTGAATTTGTAAAAAGGCTAACCTCAAGAACGGAACGAGGCTCCGTTATGGTAGAGGATTGGAGCGCCGTCTTGGAAATGTTCCATGCGCAAACCATGCGACCCGCATGGGCTCGTTGTTGGCGGTCCAACCGATGAATGCCAGACGTGTGTCTCGCCCGAGTGCGTGTGATGGAGGCCGCGTGTCCCAGGCGTGCGTTTGAGTAATCGTGCCCATGCCCATGACTTCTTCTTGCGGATTGGCGGCCGACCACGCTTCCAAGTGTTCGCGCGATTTAGCGAGCATATGCAAACCTAAGCTCTTCTGACGCATTGCGTGTGCCGTGGCGACTCGCGCCATTGCAAGTTTGACGCCCAGAAAATCGATGTGACGAATCCGAGCAGTCGTGAGTGCAACGAGTTCGTGACCGACATAGCCGGCCAAGCAAAGTTCTCCCAGCCGTTCAGTGGCATCAGCGTCTTTCGGCAGAAGCTGCTCGTTGATCCAAAACCGCTCCGCATCGCGCTCGATTGCGCGATTGTTCTGTCGCCATGCCAATCTCACATTGACGTTCATCTTGGGCACGTGGACGGGCATCTTGGCTGGTGACCTCGGAGGTACGCCTGTGTTTTTAGTCAACTCATACTTGTAGCTCAATTTCAAAGGTCGCTCTCCAGCCAAGCATCGGCAAACCAATGATCGCTGTTTGGCGTCAATGGTACTAGGAGAGCAAGTATGAGATAAACCGCTTCAAGGGCGTTGGCTCAACTCCACCAGCGCGCAAATGCAGTGCTCAGTATAGTCGATCCGCACATAGGGCTGATGCTTCCCGGCGAGGAACGCGCCCGCATTTTCTATCACCGACGGCGAGATGAGATAGGTGTTACTGCCGAGTTCAATGCGGGTTTGATGGGGCTGGATCTGGAGCGCAAGATTCTTGGTCATTTCGGAGCTGATCCGCTGACGTAACCGTCCAATGAGATTGTGGTTTGGGTGCGCCACGCCGTTGAGCACGTGGTAGGCGGCGGCCAATCCTTCGACATCAGCGCAGCTATTTTCGCCAAGATCACTTGGCGTCCTAGTGCTGTCGAGATATGTGCGAGTTTGTTGGGCGATGAACTCGACGAACTTAGGGTCCGACACCGCGACATGCCTCTCAGCCGCTGCTTTCATGGCCCAGGAATAAAAGATTGTGTTGGGCCTCGCGGCGTAATTTTGCATTAAGTAGCGATCAACCCGCGCAACGATGGCGGCGGTCGCGCGATCATCTGGAAAGAGGCGCGTGTAATATGCCAAAGCCAGCCAGACTTCACCATTTGACAAGTCATTCTCGTCGATCGAGTCAGGAAGAGTGCGAAATCCTCCGACGCCGTCATATAAGACCAGCAATCCCCTCAACCATGCCCGGCGCAGTGATGCGAACCGGCCATCGTGGTTGGCACGATAGAATTGCAACTCTGTCAGCAGTGCGAGTGCTGTGGCGCCACCCCAAGCAGTCTCATGCGAACGATCGTACGAGACGAGCTGGCCTTCACCAGACGGCCGATAGAGGAGGCCAAGTCTCTTCAACGTGCCGTGCAGCTTGTAGCGGCCAAACGGGAGGGTCAGGATCCCGGTAGACTCAAGCAACTGTTGGCCGGTGGCCTTGTCGATTGGCACCGAATTCTTTGCGAAATTGCGCAACACCGCCACGAGCGCCCGCGCTAAGTCAGGCTCCTTGTCGTAGAGATAATATCGAGACAGTCCGTAGGCTGCGGCGGCCTGCCGAGTAATGTAAGCCACTTGACCAAACCCAAGCTCAGTATCCGGACGTTTTCCTCCCAGGAGAAAGTCATGCTCAAAAGCAAATTGGCCTGACGGAAGTTGCGCATTCACCAACTGGTGGGCGGCGCGCCATGCTGGACCACTTCTGTCTTCGGCATACGCGGATCTGCCTGCAATCAATGCAATGCAGACGAGCGAGCCAACGACCCAACCTACGGCGCGAGCGTCACCGACCTTCTTAGTGGGTCGGACGATGGCGCTCACCGCTGTACAATGCGAAGAATCGGTTAGGCCGCCCTCGGAGTTGATCTTTTGGATCTCAGCGTGCGCGCGACGAGGACCAGGCCGATTCCGCCAAAGGCGAATAGGCTCATGCTGCTGGGCTCGGGAACGGAAATCGCATCAGCGAGTGCCGCATTGGTCAGAATCGATATCGAGATCAGCGTGAGACCCAGAATTTTCGTGAAATGGCCCATTTCAAATCTCCCACGGCTAATCTGTTTGGCACCTTGATTCCAGCGCCGCCATTCCGCGCTAGCGATCCGTTGCTGATCCGTCCGAAGAATTGATGGCCGCCTTCACTTGCGGCGTAGGCGCTTCACAGCCGCGATAGCAACTATACCGCCGGCCAGGAGCGACATCGACAACGGCTCAGGAACGTGAATTGCGTCGGCGGTTCCCGCAAAAGCCGGCGCAGTCATCATGAATACGGCAGCCCCGCTGGCGGCGCGCGTCAGAATATTTTTCATCCCTATTCCCCGAGCTAACTATGCTGCAGCAGCCGAAGCAATAATCG
>DASRAT010000359.1:0-2942 GCA_035638015.1 Gemmataceae bacterium
CCAATGGCGCGCAACAGGCCCATTTCACGGCGGCGTTGCAACACGGAAATCAGCAGCGCGGTGACGACTCCCAGCGCCGCCACAATCAACACGACAAATTGCTGTGCGTAGGCTATGCCGTAGAGCCGTTCGATCATGCCGTCGATGTGGTCTTGCATTTCCTCGCGGGTCATGGCCCACAGCCCGAGTGCGGTGTGCTGCTTCATTATTTGGTCGCGCACGGCTTCCTTGTCGGCGCCCGCCTTCACATAGATGTCGATGACATCGACATCCTGGTCATCCCAGTGAGCGTCGTAATCCTGGCGGTTAACGAAGATGCTGCCGTGGTTCCAGGAGTAGTCGGGCATCTGGCCGATGACCGTGAGATTCACGGGACCATTGGTGCTGCTGAGCGGGATCACATCACCGACGCGGACGCCGTGCAGATAGGCGAGATTGTCGGAAATGATAACGCTGTCCTTGACCTGAGTCATCTTCTTGAAGAGGTCGAGGCCCGTTATCCGCACGTTGCGTTCTGAGTTGACCTGGTAATAGGCCTCGGCATCGAAAACGAGCATCATAATCTGAGTGCCGTTGAAGATCGGCTTGCGCATTCGGGCCGGCATGGCGCGTTCGACTCCCGGTATTTTTTCAAGCTCACCGACGAGGCTCGAATTCATCGTCTTGCCCTGGCCGCCGGCACTGATGGGGCCGCCGCAAGTGACAACCAGGTCAGCCGCGATGGAATCATCAACCCACTGGCGAATGGCGACGCGATTGCTCTTGATGGTGCCGGCCGTTTGAATGACGAGTGCCACGCCTGCGGCCACCGCAGCAATGACGATACCGGTCCGTCCCGGCGAACGGACAAGGTTGTCAGCGGCTAGGCGGATTTCAAGGCCCAGAAAGCGGCGAAAGAGCGGTTGCAAGCCGCGGGCGATCAAGGCGGTGAGCAGCGGCATAGCCAGGAGCGCTCCAACCATGACCAGACCGAGGCCGGCGTACATGCCCAGGCGTTCGGGCAAAGACGACCTGAACAACACCAGCGGAAAGCCAATCGCCATCATGGCGGCACTGGCGGTTATTTGGAGAAAGCGGTGTCGCAATGTCGGCGGCAACGGCATGCGGCGCACAGCATCGGCTGGATTCTCGCGCGAAGCCTTGAACGCGGGCACCAGGGCAGCGAACACGGCTGTCGTCACGCCGGCGAAAATCGCCATGACCACCAGCCAGGCGTCAACTTCGACATAGCTCGCTTGGATGCTGAAGAAGATCTCTTCCAAAACTCCACGGACAGGCTCCAGCGCAAGATAAGCGCAACCGATGCCGAGCGGAATGCCCAGCAGCGACCCGGCCAGGCCCAGCACCACGGCCTCCCCCGCAAACAGCTTGCGTATTTGCCAGCGCGTGGCCCCAACGGAGAGCAAGATGCCGATTTCGTGACGGCGTTCGGCGACGCTTACAGACAGTGCGTTGTAAACAAGAAACAAACCAACAATCAAGGCCGCGATACCGCACAACAGCAGAGCGGTTTGCATGCCGGACATGACGTTTTGCACGGCCTTGTTCTGTTCTTGCGGCGTGCGGACATCGGCGCGGCCGTTGACGACTTTTAACACCTCTGCCTGCACCTTGTCTCGGTCGCTCTTCGGAGAATAGGTGATGTCGATGCGGCTGACTTTGCCGCTTTTCCAGCCCATCACCTTGGCGGCGCCCGCAAGGTCGAGGATGAGAAGGTTCCCGCCCAACGACGCGGCCGGACCATGAGCGTCCACCGCGCCTGCGCGTTTCACAGCAGTGGGAGGCCGATCCATGTTGGGTTGGACGTTGAGTAGCACCTTCGGATCAATCGTCGAATCCAATGCCTTGCCGATAATCGCGGCCGGTGTCGCAGAAAAGATGGCCGACGCAAATCCCTTTTTCAGTTCATGTTCGTCAACCTCGACTTGCCATGTGAAGTTTTTGTCATTCTTCATTTCACTCATCAAATCGAGGCCAACCATGAGCACCGTGCGGTTGTCATAATCTGGCAACTTGACGGTTTCGAAAATACGCGGCTGGGCTTGCTGGACACCTGGAACCTGCATGATTTCAGCGACCAGCGTTTTGTCAATCGGCGTGGGATCATTGGAAAGAATCAGATCGATCGCGCCTGCCATGGGCGTGGTGGCGTTCTTGGCGGCAAGGCTCATTGTTTGGTTAATGGCACGCGTCGCCACCAAAAGGCAGACACCCGAGGCGATGCTGGCGATGATCATCAGGGCGTAGAACCAGCGGCGCCGCAGGTAACGCAAACTAAGCGTGAGATAAACGGATAGCATCGGATCGCCGTCCTCGCACGTTTTCTTCTGCGTCAATTAAACCATCTTTGATGTGAATGATGCGGTCGCCGTACGCAGCCGCCTGGGCATCATGCGTGACCATGACGACCGAACGCTTGCCGGCTTCCGGCAAACTTCGCAACAACGCCAAGATGGATGTGCTATTGGCGGAGTCCAGATTGCCAGTGGGCTCATCGCACAATACCGCTTCAGGCTCGATAATCAACGCGCGAGCGATGGCGACACGCTGCATCTCGCCGCCGGACATCTGATCGGGATAATGCTCGGCGCGATCCAGCAATCCAACCATTTCCAGGCCGACACGGGCCGGCTTGAGCGCCCGACTTCGGCGCTGGCCGGAAAGCAGCAACGGCAAAGCGACATTCTCGGCAGCAGTGAGCGTCGGCAACAGGTTGAAAAACTGGAACACAAAACCAATTCGCGTGCGACGAAGCAGTGACAGTTCGCTGTCGCTGAGTTTGTGCAAGGCTCGGTTTTGAAAATAAACTTCGCCGGTGGACGGGCTGTCGAGGGCGCCCAGGAGGTGCATCAACGTCGATTTGCCGGAACCCGACGGCCCCATGATGGAAACGAACTCGCCTGCCTCGATGGTGAGGCTGACGCCGCGCAAGGCGTTTACCG
>DASRAT010000360.1:0-8664 GCA_035638015.1 Gemmataceae bacterium
CGTTTGCCGACCTGGAAGTCGTTGAAGTCGTGGGCCGGCGTAATCTTCACCGCGCCGGAGCCCTTCTCGGGGTCGGCGTAGTCGTCGGCGATGATCGGAATCGGCCGCCCGACGATGGGCAGGCGCACGCTGCGGCCGATCAGTGCCTTGTACCGCTCGTCGGTGGCGTTCACGGCCACGGCGGTATCGCCGAGCATCGTCTCGGGCCGCGTGGTCGAGAAGCGAATGGTCTCATCAGATCCGCTGACCGGATAACGAAACGTCCAGAAGCCACTCTTGGTTGTTTCCTCGTAGGTTTCATCGTCGGCCACCGACGTTTGCAAATGGGTGTCCCAATTCACCAGCCTTTTGCCGCGAAAGATTAAACCATCGCGAAACATCGCAAAAAAAGTGTGCCGCACGGCGCGAGCGCACACGGCGTCGAGCGTAAAGCGATTGCGCGACCAATCGGCGCTGCAACCCAGCTCGCGCAATTGCTTGAGAATGCGCGTCTCGTACTGATCCTTCCATTTCCAGATGCGTTTCACCAACTCCTCACGGCCGAGGTCATGACGAGTTTTGCCGTCCTCCTCACGAATGCGGCGTTCCACCACGGCCTGCGTTGCAATCCCCGCGTGATCTGTCCCCGGCATCCACAGGGTGTTGAATCCCTGCATGCGCCGCCAGCGAATCAGCACGTCTTGCAGCGTATTGTTGAGCGCGTGGCCGAGGTGCAAAGCGCCGGTCACATTGGGCGGCGGAATGACAATGGCAAACGGCGGCCGATCGGTGTCCGGATCGGGCCGGGCCTGGTTGTAGCCGCGCTGGTCCCAAAATTCGAGCCAGCGCTGTTGGGCTTCGTGGGGGTCGTATTGCTTGGGGAGATCCGTCGGCATGGGGGCATTCTCGGAAGGGAAAATCAGCAGGTCGGGGTGCTGGCCTTTTTATAGGGCTTCCTTGACCGCGAGTTCTCGGCTAGACTCGGAAGACGAAAAAGTTTGGGTCGCTTGGCATTGGGCTGATGAATTTCGACATTTTTGGACTCATCGTGACTTTGCTTCGGGAATCCAACCTCCAAGGATCGTCTCTTTTGGAATGATTTCCCAGAAACAGACTTGGCCGGCAACATAAAAGTATGAGTTTCTAAAATCCTCCACTGTTTCAATTTGCGATGAATATTCTTGAAAACTCAACCAAACCAAATCGTCAAACCACTTGACGCGCAGTCCTTTTAACATTTGCAGGGAGGTATTCACTTCGCGGAACACTACTTCTTCAGGTTCACTAATCCTCAGGCGGACAAAGCTGTGCCCGCCTGCTTGCTGGTCCCGCGTCTCCATTTTCACCGAAATACAAGTTCCTCCACCTACAAGCCAGTCATAAGCAGCAGTTACCAGAAGGGCATCATGGAAGTCATAGAATCTCGCCAGGAACTGGGCGACATTTTCCGGTTTGATGATGTTCATCAGCGACTTCCCGCCAGCGGCTTACGCTTGTCCCCATTTGTACTCAAACGCATCCTGCAACGCCAGCCAGCTTGCCTCGACCACATTCTCGCTGACGCCCACCGTCCCGAAGACATCGTCACCATTGAAACGCCATTCGATGACCACGCGCACCTTGGCCGCCGATTCCGCCCCGGCGTTTACCACACGCACCTTGTAATCGACAAGGTGCAGGCTCGCCAGGTTCGGGTATAAACCCGCCAAGGCCTTGCGGAGCGCCCCGTCCAGAGCGTTGACAGGCCCGTCGCCCTCGCTTACGGTGTGCATCACTTCCTGGCCGATCCGAATCTTTACTGTCGCCTCGGTGACAGGGCGGCCGGCGGCGTCGGTCTCGATATTGACGCGATATGCCAATCGCTCAAACTTCGGCTGATACTGCCCGGCCAGCTTGCGGACTAGCAAATCAAACGACGCATCGGCGGCTTCGAACTCGTAGCCTTCGTGCTCGAGATCCTGCACGCGGTTGAGGATCTTGACCATCATCTCCTTGTCGCCGGCGACGCCGTATTTCTTTGTCTTGGACACAATGCTGGCTTGCCCGGCCAGCTCGCTCACCAGAATGCGGCGTTCGTTGCCGACCTTGGCGGGTTCGATGTGCTCATAGCTAGCCGTATTGCGGGCGACGCCGTGCGCGTGCATGCCGCCCTTGTGGGCAAATGCGCTTTGGCCGACGAACGGCTGATTGGCGCGGAAGTTCATGTTGGCCATCTCATAAACGAAGCGCGAAAGCTCGGTTAAACGCGGCAAGCTGCCGGGCAACAACACATCCTGGCTGCGTTTGAGAGACAAGTTGGCGATGACGCTGACCAGATCGACATTGCCGCAGCGTTCGCCGATCCCGTTTACCGTTCCTTGCACCTGGGTCGCGCCTTTCGCCACTGCGGCCAGCGTGTTGGCCACGGCCACGTCGCAATCGTTGTGGCAATGAATGCCGACCTCGACGCGCAGTGCCTTTTTCACTTTGTCCACGCGCTCGCCGATCTCCTCCGGCAACGTGCCGCCATTGGTATCACATAAAATCACAACACTGGCCCCTGCGTCCTGAGCGGCCTTGAGCGTTTGCAGGGCATATTCTGGATTGTGTTTGAACCCGTCGAAGAAATGCTCGGCGTCGTAAAAAACGGTGCGGCCGGCTGCTTTGCAAAACGCGACCGAGTCGGCGATCATCCGCAGGTTTTCCTCCAGCGTCGCGCCTAGCACATCCGTCACATGCATGTCCCACGTCTTGCCGACTAGAGTCACCACGGAAGTCTGTGCGGCCAGGATTGCTTTCAGGCCATGATCATCCTCGGCCCGACCATTCTTCTTTCGCGTCATGCCAAAAGCCGCCACCTTCGCATGCTTCAAAGGCAATGTGCGGACTTTCTGAAAATACTCGGTGTCCTTGGGGTTTGACAGCGGGAAGCCGCCTTCGATGAAATCGACGCCCAATTCGTCCAGCTTTTGCGTGATGAGTAGCTTGTCTTGAAGCGAGAAATTGACGCCCTCGCCCTGACTGCCGTCACGAAGCGTTGTGTCGTAAATATGGATGCGGGCCATCGTATGAATTCCAAAAAAAGAAAAGGCCCCGGAGCTGGGAAACTCCAGGGCCCTGTGCAATTAAGCGTGTGAACGCCGTCCCCGAGTCAATCTTTCCCACTACGAATGCGCACTCCCTGCGCGGCGCAAATGGCGATCGGCGGCTGCGAATGGCGGAACATCGATTTTACTCCAAAACACTATTCACAAGTTTAAGCGGCGAAGTGCCGGGTGTCAAATGGTCGTGCGGCCGTTTACCTGCCATAAAGCCCTGTCACATCCCCCAGCCAATCGAGCGTGTTGGTATGAAGTTGCTCACCGCGGACGCGCCATTCCCAGTTGCCGGCGGGCTTCCCGGGCGAGTTCATGCGTGCTTCCGTTCCCAGGTTCAGCACGTCTTGCAATGGCGCCAGCGCCAGATCGGCCACCGACGCCCAGGCCAGGCGGATCAGTTCGCGAGCCACATCCTTGTGGGAGTTAGGCACATAACGGTGCAAAAACCCGCGTTCCTTGTCCGTGGCTTGCTTGTGCCAGCCGACCGTGGTGTCATTGTCATGCGTGCCGGTGTAAACGACCGTGTTGTGCACGTAATTATGCGGCAAATAGGCGTTGCGCGTGGTGTCGCTAAAGGCAAACTGCAAAACGCGCATGCCGGGCAACCCCAGCCGATCCCGCAGGCTTTCGACTTCCGGCGTGACAAAGCCCAAGTCCTCGGCAATTAGCGGCAATCGGCCCAGTGCATTGCGGACCACGTCAAAAAAATCAAAACCGGGTCCATGAACCCAGCGGCCGTGTTGTGCCGTTTGCGCCCCCGCGGGAATTTCCCAGTAGGCCTCAAAGCCACGAAAATGGTCGACACGCACGAGGTCAACTTGCTCAAGCGTTGCACGTAACCGAGCGATCCACCAGGCGTGCCCGGTTTCGCGCGAGCGATCCCAGTTGTAAAGCGGATTGCCCCAGAGCTGGCCGGTCGCCGAGAAATAATCCGGGGGTACGCCTGCCACCACGGTTGGCCGGCGTTGATCGTCCAGGTGAAACAGGTCGGGATTCGCCCAGACATCCGCCGAATCGCTGGCCACAAAGATCGGCACGTCGCCGATGAGGCGGACACTCATGTGCTTGGCATAACTCTTGAGGTGCCGCCATTGGCGGTTGAACAAGAACTGGCCAAAGCAGTGTTTGTCGATTTCTCCACGCAGCTTTTCGCGGGCCGCGGCCAGCGCCTGGGGTTCGCGACGCACCAACTCGATGGGCCAGGCCTGCCAGGTCTTGTTGGCGTGTGCGTCTTTAAGCGCGCGAAAGAGAGCAAAGTCGTCGAGCCAGGCCGCGTGATTGCGGTGGCGGAAATGGTCGAAATCGCCACGCAACTGCTGGCCGCGGCCCGCCTGAAAACTCTGCCAGGCCTTGCCAAGCACATAATCCTTGAACTGAATCACATGCTCGAACAGCACGCGGTGGTTAGGAAAATGCACATTGGCCAGGTCGGCCTGATCGAGCAAACCCTCGTGCAGCAGCGTTTCGGGACTGACCAGATTGGTATTGCCGGCGAACGTGGACAGGGCCTGATAAGGAGAATCGCCATAGCTGGTGGGCCCGAGCGGCAGCACCTGCCACCACTTTTGGCCTGCGCGGGCGAGAGATTCGATCCAGCCATAAGCAGCCGGGCCGAGATCGCCGATGCCGTAGGGGCCGGGCAACGAGGTTGGGTGCAGCAGAATGCCGGCGGAGCGGTCAATCGTGGAAGGGGTGGTCAACGCAACCTCCATGCAAGTCAAACAGACAATCGAGTTATTTCTTGGCCGCTTCCACTTTCTCAAACCGCACGAAATAATTCTCTTTCAACAACTCTTCCGTGCCCACCTGTCGAAATCCGGCCGCGACAATCTCCTTGGTGAAAACCTCCTGCCCCGCCCGCACATGGCCCATCACGAATGCCGAACTCTTGCCCTCGACACGGTGAAAATCGATGACCACCAGCTGGCCGCCTGGCTTCAGCGCTCTATGAATCGATTCCATCGTCTTTTGGGGAAACTCGAAATGATGGTACACATCACAGATGAACACAAAATCCACGGACGCCGCCGGCAACTCCGTGGACTTATCGGAGCAGCGGATCGTTTCCACGTTGGTGATGCCTTCTTCCTTGCAAGTCTTGCGAATGTGAGCCAGAAACGGCTCCGCGATATCGACGGCGTAAATCTTGCCCTTGTCTCCGACTTCCTTGGCGAACATCCGCGTAAACAAGCCTGTGCCCGCTCCCACATCGGCAATGGCCATGCCGGGTTTGATCTTGCAAGCGGCCACGATCTCCTTGCGGCCGGTGAAGATCTCACGGCTTTCGCCCTCAAAGGTGCCGATGTACTTTTTGACATCGGGATTTTTGAAGGCATCGTTGATGCCGGGCTTGACGCTTTTGTCCTGGGCGGGCAGGGGTGCGGCGAGGGAAACGAGCCACGTCACGGTGGCGAACAATGCGATGGATGCGATACGGAAATGGCGTGGGGGGATCATGGCTAGCTCTTTATTGGCTTGATCGACAGCACGGCTGCTGCCCAATTGGACTGTGGCCATTCTATCAAGCCGGAGCCAAAACCGCTTGGATTTTGGTGTTTTGCAGCATCTCGCTCATTTCCTGGGTCAAACGCCCCGAGCCGTCCACGCGTGGCAGTTTGTGCTGACCGCCGAGCTTCCCACGTGAGCGCATCCAATCGGCGAAGCCGCCGCGCCGCACTGGCCACACTTCGGGCGCCAACATCGTCAAATCGGCCGCGCGATGGGCGGCGTAATCCTCATTGACCTTCGCAAGCATTTCATCGAGCCGCCGAGCGAAGGCGCTTAAATCCCCCGGCAATTGAGCAAACTCAACCAGATACCGATGGCGTCCAGGGACCCCGGCCGACTCTGGAAACACCGGACCCACATGAAAATCGACGACTTCCGCTCCCGTCGCCTCGGCCGCCGCCGTGATCGCCCGCTCGATCTCTTCACCGATGAGGTGTTCGCCAAACGCCGACAAACCCGCACGTGTCCGCCCCGTGAAACGCAACAGCGGCGGATCGCGGCTCTCGAAACAAACCGTGTCGCCCAGGATGTAACTCCACAACCCCGCACACGTCGTCAGCACTACTGCGTATTGCACGCCCGGCACCACATCGGCGGCAGTGTGACGCGCTGGGTTGTCTTTGCCAAGCTCCTCCACAGGCACAAACTCGAAGAACACCTGATGATCAAGAATCAATCTCAGCAGTTGATGCCGCGGATCCTCGGCCGCGACAAAACCTTCGGAGGCTGGATAGGTTTCCAGGAACTGCACGGCGTCCGAGCCGACGACACGGCGAAATCGGGACCGATACGGCTCGAAGCTTGTGCCGCCGTGCACGATGACTTGCAGAGTTGGCCAGACATCAACGAGCTTATCGCGGCCCGTTGTTTGCAATATTCGCTCGAACAGCGCCAGCAGCCAGGACGGCACGCCGCTGACTACGGTTATCGGCAGCGTGCAGCTTTGTTCGACGAGGCAGCCGAGTTTGCGCTCCCAATCTTTCATCAATGCGACGTCGAGGGGCGGGAAGGAATAGGGCCGCAACAAGGAGGGAACCTCACGGGCCACGATGCCGCTGAGGTCACCTGCCAGCACTTTGCCGTCGCAATGCTCCTGGAGATCGGTGCTGCCGCCAAGGAAAAACATTCGTCCCGTGAACAACGACTTTGCCGGAAACGCCGCCCGAAACCAGCTCAAACTCGTCATCGCCGCCCGGCGATTGGACGCCAGCATTTCGGGCGACACCGGAATATACTTGGTCGTCCCCGTTGTCGTGCCGGAAGACAACGCCAGATAGGGTATCGGCCCCGGCCAGGTGACATCGGCCAGATTCGGAAACGCCGGCTGCCAGTATTCGCTCCAAAACGCATCGTAATCGCGCAGCGGCACCCGCTCCTGATAATCCGCCAGCGTGCGAATCCGGCCAAAGTCATGCTCGCGGCCAAAGCGCGTATGCTGGGCGTGACGCACCAACGACAGCAGCGTTTCGGTTTGGATATGGTTGATGTCCTGGGCATCGACGTAGCGAACACGGCGACGGGCGTAGATGCCGAAGAAGAGATCGGCGGCACGGCGGGAAAGAACGTTGCCGGCAAGGGATTGTAGCAAAGGTGTCACGGCATGCACTCGGCAATCCATAATCTAAAAAGACTGGCGAGCCGGGAGCGTAAGCGACTGGAGCATGCAATCTGATTGAATCTACATCCTCCGGTCGCTCACGCTCCCGGCTCGCCAGCGTCCATTGATCGGAATCACGACCTACTTGGAATCAATGAGTTTGCTTTCCTTCCCGTCCGGCGAGTACAGAATTACGCGCCCGCCCGCTTCCGTGGCGGTGATGCGTGCCGCGAACGGTGGATGGGCATCGGCCTTCTTGCCCTTTTGCTCGTTAAACACCACAAAGCTGCCACCCGACCGCGTCAGTGCCGTGGAGGTGGCCAGATACGGCCCCGGATTCTTGTCGTCAATCCTGTAGAGCCAGGTTTCGAAGACGTTGAGGAAAGTGGATTTGTCATCCGCGGCGTCTTTGTAGTAGTCGCCCGTGGTGCGGAAGACCGCCGTCGGCGTGTTGTTGCGATAGAAGGTCAGCAAGGTGTCCTTCGCCCCGGCGCGAGCGTCGTCGGTGTAGTCGGTGACCATGAGCATGACGCGGCCGTCTTTGCCTTTGATGGTAAAAGGAGCGTTGACGACGGTGCCTTCGGGGACCGGCTGCTGAGCCTGGCCTGGCAGGACAATACCCGCGCTCACGGCGACCAAACCCAAAAGCAGAGCGGCGACTCGCCAGCGGCGAAGCTGGGATTCGATTTTGCGAGTTCGCGTTTCTAGTGCCACAAGCCGTTCGACCATATTGTCCATTGCCGGACTCCCTTCCAGAAAATGATTGGGGGGGCTTCATTCCTCGCTTGCGCTTCGGGTTGCTGTCCGATGGATACCAACCCGAAGCGCAAGCGAGGTAGATTCTGCAACCTTTGCTTATTGCGCGGCCAACATTGGCTCCAAGCTTTCCGTTTGCCGTTTTTTGGCGGCAAGTGGCGACGCCGATTCACCCAAGAACTCCGCCACCATGCGATTGATCGTCGGCGCCACTTCGATCTGCGGTGCGTGCCCGCAGCGCGGCAGCAGCACCAGCTTTCCATTCGGCAGCTTGCGTGAGGCCTCAATCGCCTGCTCAGGATTTACAATGTGATCTTCGCCGCCGACCACCAGCAGTGTCGGCTGTGTCACCTGCGGCAACAGATCACGCACTCGATGCTCCATCGTGCCGCGAACCGTGCGCAAGAAACCAGCGCGCCAGCGGCGGTTTTTGGTCTGGCGAACATAGTATTCCGCCAACGACGCGGGCACTCGGCGGGGATCGTGAAACACACTCTTGACCACCGTGGCCATGTCGCTGCGGCGAACGCCGGCGATGATCGGCAGGCTTTCTTCCTCGGCCAATCCGGACGGGCAAAGCAGCACGAGCTTGGCCACCTCACGCGGATAGCGCACCGCGAACTCCACCGCCACCTTGCCGCCCATGCTGTTGGCGACCAGGTTATACGGAGGCGTTTGCACGTAATCGCTGAGGTAGGTTCGCAATTGCTCGACGAGATAATCGACGCTGATCGGCAGTCCGTCCGC
>DASRAT010000361.1:0-6433 GCA_035638015.1 Gemmataceae bacterium
AGCGAAGGGCACCGCGCAGGCCTACCTCGAAAGAAATGAAAAGGGTCAAGAGTCTACGCCGAGGTCTGAGCCCAGCATTACGAGCCCCCGAGAATTTAGGCAGTTTTCGCTGGAGTAATGACGGCCATAATGCAGTTCTGACATTTTTTACAAGAGCGCAACAAGCCTAACTTTTGCGCTGCGCCAAGCCAAGCTTCTTGATTTGATATCCGGCGCGGTACATGATGGGACCATCTACTTCCTTCCCCATCCGTACTATGGGAACCGTCAAGAACACAGCACCGGCCTTTTGCAGGGAATGCAATGCACCTATTGCGAATGACGCATTCCTTTGCGACGATTGCTTGATCGTTCAACATGCACTTACTGCATTCTGGGCGGTCGTCGCTGCCGCCCATCCCCAAATCGCCAGTGGTGACGGTGACTACTCCGAATTTGAGCGGGTGTGCCGCCAAGAGATCGCAACATGGGTCAGCAACAACTCGATAACATGCGACAACTGCGGACGTAATTGTACTATCGACCGCGTTGCGACAGAACGGCTAGAGCACTACGGCGATCCAAGGATGATATGCGAGGACTGCCTTTTACCTTAGTTGAGCGAACCAATCTGACGCCTAAAGGACTTGCTGACGTTGCAGTGAATTCATGAATACGGTTTGTTGCTGATTACCTGGCCCTCAAGTGGCTTTTCAAGCTGCAAACGCCTCCGCCATATCTCATTTTCCCCGCAGCAAGAACATGGCTCGTTTTCCACCGTCTGCAGGGCCGAAAGCGTTTTGAGCGGCCGATCGAGCGACAGCCTGGGCAACGACCAGGAAGGCATAGGGAAGTGAGCGATGAGCACTGCAAGTCTAGGTCGCCAACAGTAAGAAAGGCCGGGAGCCCACGGCGAGTTCTGAGCCAGGCCGTACAAGGCCACGAGCACTCAGATGATGCTCGCTCGATTAACGAGCCCGGTAGTGTTGTTCCGACCTTTTTTCACCAAAGCGCAACAAACCAGACTTTTGCGCTGCGCCAAGCCAAGTTTCTTGATTCATCGTCCGACGAGGTACAAAATGGGAACATCTACTTCCTTCCCGTCCGTACTATGGGAACCACCACAGAAAAGGAAATCATCGATGCCCTGGCCTCCGCTCTCGAAGGCATGATGCAAGTCCTCCGGCATGGCAGATTCGGCGAACTGAACCGCAAGGAAATCAAGGCCTATAACCGAGCTGCCGACGCCATGAACCTTTTGGAGCGATCGCCCTTCGGCCCAGGAAATTCGCCTGAATGAGCCTAGCTCTGGCCTTCCCCGGAAGGCCGCTTGGTGGGCTTCCACCACTTTAATTCCTACCCCTTCCGTACTATGGGTGCTTCGAACACTACATCACCGGCCCACACTCCTGGTCCTTGGATTCTCGTTAATGAAGGTAGCACCTATCCTGGAATTGACGCCGAAGGACAAAACATCATTCTGAACTCCGATTTGGGTGAATACTGCGGAGTACGAGGAGAGTCTCGCGATGAATCTATAGCCAATGCACGCCTCATCGCTGCCGCCCCAGTACTTCTTCGATTAGTGGAAGACCTCTACCAACTATTTGCGGACACCGCCGGTGAAGAGGAGCCGACTGAAGTAGAACTCGAAATCGAGACCAGGATGAACACCGTTCTCGATGAAATATACGGTCGCTAAATCCAGCTCCCGCCCTCCACGGAGGGCGGCATGGTGGGTTCGCCTCCATCCTCGGCAGACGGCAGGGTCTGGCGATCCCCTTGGCGAGTACGGTCGTTGCCGTCTGCGTTATACTTCTCGGCAGGAGCGACTTCTTTCGCCCATGAGGCCCCGCCAGCCGAGGCCGTGGCCCCCATCTACAACAATGTCGGCCAGCTCGTCAGCAACCCGCTCCTCCGCGACATCCTCGGCCAATCGCGCTCGATCTTGAACCTCCGCCAGGTGATGGACGAGGGCAAGGTGCTGCTCGTCAACCTCAGCAAGGGCCGCGTCGGCGAGGACGCCTCGGCCCTCCTGGGCGCTTTCCTCGTGACCGCCTTGCAGCAAGCCGCCATGAGCCGGGCCGACAGCCCCGAGGCCGAGCGACGGGACTTTTACACCAACATCGACGAGTTCCAAAACTTCGCCACTGACGCCTTCGGCACGATCCTCTCCGAAGCACGGAAATACCGGCTCAACTTGACCGTCGCCAACCAGTACGTCGATCAGATCGATCCGCTGACGCGAGCGGCTGTGTTCGGCAACATCGGCTCGCCGGTGGGTTTCCAGGCCGGCGTCCAGGACGCCGAGATCCTGGCCGAGTAACTCGGCGGTAACTTGACGCCCAGGGACTTGCTGGCGTTGCCGCGGTTTCATGCGTACGCACGGCCGCTGATTGAGGGACAACCATAACCGGCCTTTCACGCTGCGCACGCTAACAACGCAGCCGCTTTCGCCGCGGCATGAGCATCGGTCGCTGTCGATTCGGCGGCATAGCGGGCAGCGCTATCGGCGGCCGGTTGCGAGGGTGCAGGCGAAAATCCGCGAGGCGTTTGCCGCTAAAGCGATCTGGGTCAACGCACACGCCGCTGTCGCCAAACGAACACTTCCAAAATCATCCAGGTTAGAACGAGTGTGAGCAGTGCCATAGTTGCCAAAACGGTCAGGTTAAAGCCATATGCGCGTCCTGCATTTGAATAGTTGCGAGATTGGGCGTCTAACGGAACGTACAAGTACCGGGAAACCGTCAACAAGCTGCACCACCTGGGCAGCACGGTTGTTTTATCCCAGTCGATTTCAAAGCTGTGGTACTCTTCGGGTTTTTCCGCAAGCCTGTCTACGACTTTGGCCGAAAAGAGGATTTGCGGCAGCGTTACGAGGACCACTAATAGCAGCGCGACGGCCTCGCCCTTGGCCCGCAAAAACAAACAACAAGTTGACAAAAACAAACCCAGGACACAACCCAAAAAAACTGCCAACCAAAACATGCCCGCGGATACGGCCCATGGACACTCCATAGCCGACAAAGAAAACGAAATGGTCCACAGGTTGATCGTCAGCCACTTGAGGGGGGCCAGCAGGAAAACGGCTTGCGGAATGGCCACGCCGGCTAAAACGACGACCTTGGACAGCAGATAGCTGCCGCAACCTACCCGTGCTGCTTGCTCGCGAAGGAGCACATGTTTTTCCTTCACGATTTCCCGGACCGATTGATTCATTCCCAACCAAAACGCAGCGATTAACCCGAACAGCAGCCGGTCTGACCCCCAATCAGTGTCGTTGGCTGTTGCCAAGCGGACCAGGAATCCCAACGCCAAAGGGAGCAATACGAGTGTTCCCAGCGCCGTCAATCGACTTGAAGTCCAAAGGCGAAGGTAGCGGAGGGTCAACACCAGGACACACGGTGCCCGCGCTGCCAACCTAGGGAGTAAACCGCGGCCGGGACTTTCAGCAACTTGCGATGCCTTCGTCGCATTGGCCGGATACAACTCGGCCCAATCGCGGAGCTGTAACCGTCGCTTTATCACCTCGGGCTTGCCTTCGGCCACAACGCGGCCTCCTTCCTCAGGTGTGGACCGAATCATGATGACGTGGTCAACCATTTCCAAAGTCGCCAGCGAATGGGTCACGAAAACCACGGTTCGCCCCTGGCGCGTGAGTTGTTTCAAGCCGGCAACCAAGCTTTGTTCGTTGAGATAATCCAACCCGGTTGTCGGTTCGTCAAACAGCAACAAACGCGGCGCCGCGATGAGTTCCGCAGCCACGCCCACTCGCTTTTTTTGTCCGCCGCTGAGTTTGCCAATTACCATTCCTTGTTGACCGGCAAGGTCGAGGTCGTTTAGCACCTTGTCGACGCGTGCTGCTTTTTCCCGGGCCGTCACGAATGGTCCGAGCCGCAATGCTGCGGCAAAATCAAGGCATTCGCGCACAGTTAGCTCTTCGTGGACCACGTCGGCTTGGGGAACAATGGCTAAATTAGCCCTTGCCCATCGCCCGTAGGCCCCAAACGAGAGCCGGTCGCCGTCGACCGCCACGGCGCCGGCGTCTGGTGCCGATTGCCCGGAGAGAACCCTTAGCAACGTGGTCTTGCCGCTCCCGCTTTGGCCGACGATGGCCGTGAGTTTTTCAGCGGGGATGGTGCAATCCAAACCGAAGAGGATGTGTTTTCGGCCGGCTCGGAACTGCAAACCACGCAAGGAAAGTGCCGGGCCGCTCCCGGCTTCTTCCGGTCGCAGCACTTTGCCGCCGGGGTCGAACACAAAGCGCATGCCGGCTAAGTTAAGTTGATCGAACGGCTGCAATTCGCATTCGATCGCCACTTCGCCGTTGACTGCGACCCGTGACCGGTCCAACACCGACAACATCCACGTTTGCGTGGCCGCAATGTAATGCAAGACTGCTAATTGGGTCGCACCGCCAGGTGGTTTTTCTGCCGCGACGATTTTGCCTTCCGGGGCCGCCGCCAGCACTAGGGGCCGACTGCCAATGCTAAGTTCCACTGAGCTCGCCGCAGTTACAGAGTCCTGGTTTTTTGGTTCGCGGCGAAGCCTCGCTTCCAACCGCATTTCGGCGGTAGCCATTCGCAGTTGATCGCCGAGTTGAATAGGAACTTGGCAATTGTTGGCCACCGGGATTTGATTGACGGCAGTTCCGCCAGCACTATTCAAGTCACGCACCAAAAATGTGCCATTGGACGCATCCAATAGCACAACGCAATGCCGTCGTGACACAGCAGTGTTTTGATTGAGGGTGGGGAAATCGCTGTCGCGGCCCAAAGTGGCGGGAAATGTTGTCAACGGAATACGAGCGTCGCCAGTGGCTACAAGGCAGATTTCCAATTCTTCCAACTCGGCGTAATAGCTGGCCACGAGGGACGGGGATGGAGCTTCCCAGCGATGCTGACACCATGCACAGGCGAAGCCTGCGCTACGCCGCTGCTCGCGCTTGGCCCGCAAACAACGCGGGCAAATCAGAAACATTGGCTACTCCACGGTGCATGAATACTTCACTTCAAAACGCGTTTTCCCTGCAAATTCCGCGCCAAACAAGATGTGGTCCCTTTGCAAGTTTTGGTAATTGGCGTACCCGTCCAAGTGGGCGTCAGTGACGACATTGACGTCGCTGGGGATTTTGCACCTTCCCGTTAATCCCGTCATTTCTCCCACGATCTTACGGCTACCGTCTACGTCTTCTACTTTGATTGTGCCTTGCGTGATTTTGAGGAAGCGATTGAACGATTTATCTGACACCTTGAAATCCAATTCCCGCACGACTTTCACCTCGCCGTCAGGTTTGCCGCGCAGGCGCGGGTCAAGAAAGCCGCCAAAAACATGACCGGGCACCGTCCATTCTTGCCCCACCGCAATCTCGCGGTTGGGCATGATGTAATGGTCCATGATGAAATTGGAGCGCTTAACTGCTTCGTGTTCGTTTAAGCTTAGGCTGCATCCAACTGGTTCGATGAGTATAATGCCCCTTCCATCAACAAAGGTGATCTTTACAGTTTTGCCTTCGAGAAGAAGACTGTCCTTGCCACGGGTGATGAACTTGAATTCGTCATGCATTTTAGACGGGTCTAGCAGAGGGAGCTGCTTGAAAAGCCCCATTTTTTGGGCCGAATCGACCCATTCCTTTTTTACGGAAATAGGCACATTGTTGATCATGTTCGCCGCGCCCACGTTTACGCCCGTCGCCGCCTGTGTGATCGGACCGAGCCAGCTAAGGACCATTTGTAATGTGGGCGGAAGCTCAACTTGGATTTCGTAGCCCGTAATCACCAAGTTTTCATTCATGTTGTTGAAATGGCGTTCTTCTATGATGGTATAGCCATCGTTTTTTAGGATTTTGCCGTGCGATTCAACGGTGAAAAAGTAATTAAAATACGCTCGTTTACGGAGCGTGTAATCCTTATGGCTGAATTGTCCGCTTAGTTTGCCAACAACTATGCTCTTGTAAGTCTTACCTTCCTGACGCAAATTTTGGAGAGCGGCGGGTTGGTTGACCGCCTTGTATTTGGGTTGGATTGGATCGTCCGCTTTGACTTCATGGGGCTTGTCGTCCTCCTTGGGCTTAGGCGCTGCCGCGATGGGAGCGGTCGGGGAGCCGTCGTTTTTGGGCCCGTCGTTACCATCTTTGTTCTGCGCAGCTGATTCGCCGCCGAAGCGCTGCAGCAGGTAAGCGCCTCCTGCCAAAATCACAACGACAAGTGCGACAGCGGCGAGAATCTTCAGCGTGATGTTCATATTTGCCTTTGCGTCGGTAACAAGTCAAAGAGATCCTTGGAACTGGATAAGATCGACGCTTGGCCGCATTTAATGTCAATATGCCAACGCGCGCATTCGATGTCTATTCTGAAATCCAGCTGAGGTACATGCTCGTAGTCTCCCGCCCACTTTTTAAATCCCAATACCAATAAACCTCGTATTTTGTCGCGGACCTAAGGAACTCTCCGGC
>DASRAT010000362.1:0-5890 GCA_035638015.1 Gemmataceae bacterium
ATCCAGACGCCGCACGGCGTCTTGCACGTTGGCCTTGCCGATGGCAGCGTCCGCGGGGTTGAGGGCGACATTGACCCTTTGACCTGGAAGAAGGCGCTCAAGCCACGTAGCGGCGAGTTGCCCGGCGGCGATTGGTGAATCGCCAGTTTTCGTTTGCAATGGATGGCAACCAATTGCTAAGCTAAATTTGCTGGGGCAAGGCAGTGATTGGCCCCACATTATCGCCCAGACGCCTTTCCTTGGAGAGACTCGCCATGAACAGTGTGGTCCGCAATCTGGTGGTCGTGGTTGCCTCGGTGGCCGTTGCCGCCGTGGTTTCCTTTGGCTTGTTCGCAGTGGTAGTCGCTCCACCGCCCCCCACGACGCCAATCACACCGCCAGGCAACGGCGGCCCTGGCCCTGGCCCTGGCACCGGTAATGGCAACGCCACGAACCCCGCCCTCCCGCCTGGCGCTCAAGTGGCATTCGGCAGCGCCAACGGCGTGACGCCTCCCGGTTCCTCGACCAATCCCAATTTGCCCAGTGATGCCCTGGGGGGAGTCCAGACCGGAGCCAACAGCGCGTTCGCAACCGATTATTCGGCGAATTACGCCGCCCAATCCGCCGTGATTTTGCAAAAGTCCCTGGAAACGAACGGTCTCAATATCCTCACCTACGACCCGGTGCTCGGCCAGGCGGCGGCCAACCTCGTCGCGGATACCGTCGCCAACGGCCAAGCCACGCTGGTTCAGTCCACAGCCGTGAATAGCCAGGGCCTTTCGCCGATTCAACAGGTGCTGTCCATCGCCCCCGCCTCCACTGTGACATCGGTAAGCGTGCTTAGCTACGTTTCCGATGCCCTGGTCAGCAGCGGCGACGCCACGAATCCCGCCCAGGGCCTGGCCCCCGCGCTGTCCGCTTTCCTCAACGATCCGATTTTCAACAATCAAGGCTGGACACATTACGGTTTCGCGGTGGTGACAGTGCCGACCAGCGGTCAATTCAACGCCCGTCGCTATTATGTGATCTTTTTTGCCAGGGAATGACGGCGCTGGTTTAACCACGCATTCGGAAGAACTTGCATAATCGGCATAATCGGCCAACTCAGCCAGGGCCATTATGCCCCGGGCCTTACGCATAGAGTCCTGCAATCCAACCACGCAATCTGGTGAAACCCGGACCGCTCTGTAGCCATGCAGGCGGCAGCGGCGTTGGATTTTTCCTTCTTGTCAGAACTGTTGGTTTTTGCCCTCGGCACCCGACCGGCGTAGAATTCCCTTGGAGGCGAAGATTCCGCCCCCAATCGCGGCCAACGCCAAGCGGCCGAACGGAACATGAGCGATAGTCTTAACCAGAGGCACCACTATGAGCAAGCAACTGATGGACATCGTCCTGCCGCGTTTGGCCAAACCGCTCTATCATCACCTTGAAAAGTACCGCAGCGGTGAGATGAGTGATCGGCAGTTCACCCGTAAGTTCGAGGCGTTGCTGCAGCGGCAACACGCCTGGCTGGCGCAACGCGGCGTTTCGGGCGCCCGGGCTGCCGTGGCGATCCATGCCGGCGTTTTGGTGCTAAGCCTGCCCGGCTTGCGCGCCGAGGCGGCGGAACGCAATCTGCCCCTGGAACTGGTCGAGTTGCAAGCCGTTCGCGAAGCAGCCGGGGACGTGGCTCGCAATTACGATCTTGAAGAGCGCCGCGTCGCGGACGCCATTGCCACCATTATCGCGCGCTATGGCGAGTGAGCCGCCAATGTGGCAGGGCGGCCTTCCCAGGCCGTCTACGACGGCCTGGGAAGGCCGTCCTACAGAATCATGCAAATCTGCCTAACCGTCATCGAAGGACCGCACCAGGGGCAAGCGTTCCCCTTTGGCGGCCATGACACTTTCGTGGTCGGCCGCTCCAAACACGCCCACTTTCGTCTGCCTCACAAAGATAAATATTTTTCACGCATTCACTTCCTGATGGAAGTCAATCCGCCGCGTTGCCGCGTGGTGGACATGGGCAGCCGCAACGGCACCTACGTCAACGGCAAAAAAATCCTTTCTGCCGATTTGAAAGACGGCGACCTGATCACCGCGGGGCGCAGTGTGTTGCGCATCGCCGTGGTGCCGGAGGCGGACGATGACACCAAGCCGCAGGTGCAGCCGCGCGGCGGGCGTTCGCTCACAGCCGTGGCCAAGCCGGTGCAGGGATATCAAACGGTAATGGAGCTTGGCCGCGGCGGCATGGGAGTGGTCTACCTCGCCAATCGCGAAAGTGATAACGCCGTGGTGGCGCTCAAGGTGATCGTCCCCGCCGTGGCGGCGTCGCCCAGGGAACTGGAGCGTTTTGTCCAGGCTGCCGGCGTGCTGCGCATGCTCGATCATCCCAGCATTGTGAAATGCTTCGACGTCGGCGAATCCAACGGCCGGCTGTTCGTGGCCATGGAGCATGTCGACGGCATGGACACCGCCCAGATCGTCAAGCAAAAGGGACCGCTGCCGATCCGTCCGGCGGTGGAGATCATGTGCGAGGTGCTGGCGGCGCTGGAATTCGCCCATGCTCGCCGATTGGTCCATCGCGACATCAAACCCAGCAACGTGCTGGTGGCCAAGGCCGGCGGCGTCAAGGTGGCCGACTTCGGCCTGGCCAAGCTCTACCAGGCCTCACAGCTGAGCGGCCTGACCATGACCGGCAACCTCGGCGGCTCGGCGGGCTTCATGCCGCCGGAGCTGATCACCCGCTACGGCGAAGCCAAACCGGCGGCCGACCAATACGCCGTGGCGGCGACGCTCTATTACCTGCTAACCGGCAAAACCGCTCATGACGTGCCGCGCAAGACGCACCTGCATTTCGCCAAGGTCTTGCACGACGAACCTGTGCCGCTGCGGCAGCGGCGGCCCGAGGTGTCCGAAGCGTTGGCCAAACTGGTGCACCAGGGACTGGCCCGCGAGCGCGTTGAGCGATTTCGGAATGTGAAGGAATTTCGGCTGGCGCTGAGCAAAACCTTGTAAATGTTGGTGGAAGTCATTCTTGTATCCCGGAACATTCACCACAGAGGCACTCAGACACTGAGCAGAGGAAGCAAGAAAAGAAGTTGCGGCCAAAACGAGCACATCAAGGATTTCGCGGCCAGCAATCTTTGCCTTGTTTTCGTTTTCCTTGTTTTCTCTGCGTCTTTGTGCCTCTGTGGTTGGTTCCATCGCTTTCTCAGATCACTTCCAGACTAACCTCCTTCCGCTCGCGCAGGCGATAGAGCGCTACGCCGCACGCAATGCCAACCACGATTGACGGCACGGCAACAATCAACGAATGGCTGTCTTCTGGCCTGAAACCCTGAACGTCTAACAGCAGGATCGCGCACGCGTTGTTGATGAAATGCAGCAGGATCGGCACCCACAGGGAACGCGTCGCCAGGTAAGCCAGGTGCATGCCGCAACCTAACGCGCAAGCGTAAACTCCCTGGGCAACATTCATGTGAATGGCGCCAAAAATGATCGACGTCAGCAGCACGCCAACCCACACGCCGTAGCGTCCCACGAAGCCGTGGCCGAGCAAGCCACGACAGAACAGTTCCTCGCCCACGGCAGGGCCGACGGCGATCACCAGGAGGCAAATCAAGAATCCGTACTGTCTCATGCTGTCCCCGATCAATTCCCGGGTCGGCTCCTGGGAATCAAAGACGGTTCCCGCCAACTCGCCCAAAACGCCCGCCACCACGACGACAGCCGGCAGACACAGCACCGCCAAAAGGCACGGCCCCAATGCCGGACGTCGCACCTGGAGGGCACTCGGCCAGTTGCTGCCGACACGCAGCCGCAACGCAAACAAACTCCAGCCAATGCCCAGCAGCTGTCCGGCAAACAAAGTTTCCAAGACGTAGGATTGCAGCGAGTGTTCCAGGTCCAACCCGGAGCTGATCCCCCAGGTGACAAGAACAATCAACGGGATTATCTGTGACATCACGATAAATCCCACCGTCCAGAGCAGCGCTTCCCACCAACCTGGGGCGGGGCGGACTTGCTTCGCAGCGCTGGCAGCCGGCGCTTCGGTCTCAAGCAATGGCATGCTGGCGGGACTCAGGTATTTAGTGTCCGACAAACCCCTGGGCGGCATCAGGCGTCCGGGATTCGAATCATCGAGTAGGAGTTCTTTCATCATCGGTCTTTCAGGGTCAGGGGCGGTTTTCGTCCATCTCACGGCGCCAGCTGGCGCGTCAGCAGCCCCTGCACCGACGCGCCGGACCGGTGCGCCGTTCCGTGGCACAGCTCTTTGCACAAGGCTTGCCAGGAAAGCCATTTTCGGAAAGGGGAAACGCGCAAGTATTTGGTCAGCAGGCGTTTTGGGGAATGCGTTTTGCAAGGCGGAGTTTGCGGTTCAATTGACTGACAGTTGGATTTGTCGTCAAAAGCAAGTCAGGTGTAGTCAGGAAGAGACGTGGGTTAGGGCGAGGCGTTGGCTAACGTAGTTGTGGTTACCGGCGGGGTGGCACGCCAATTTGGGTGGCACGCCCTGAAAGAATGCGCAATCTGGGCTAAAAGCGCGCAATCGAAGGGCGTGCTGAAGCGCCCGCGACAAAAACCCTATATCAGAGCGCGCTGCATTGTTGCCAATGGGATTATCGCGCCGCGCGCTTCAGCACGCCCTTCGATTACGTGCCGCGAGCGCAGGTTGCGCGTGGTTTCAGGGCGTGGCACCCAACGCAGCTGTGCCACCCCGTCGAATTACTTCGACGCAGGTGGCTTCCCAACTGTCGCCAACTGGTCCACGCCGGTCCGCCGCTTGATGATTTCGCGCAGTGCGACTGTTACGCCTGCAAAGTTGCATTTCTCCGGGCTCAGGAAGTCCGCGATCCCTTCGATTGTGCTCAGGGAATCAAGGTAAGGTACGGCATATTGCTCGAGTGCTTTCGTGAGGACGACAGATCTTTCGGCAGCCGCCATCGGCACCTCCAAATCGAGAGCCGGCACCAATGTGTTACGCGCCGACTGCGGTATGATAAACTTCGACTCCAACCGCTGTTTCAGGTGCGTTTTGTAAAAAGGCGGCGGCTGCGCGAGGGCGCCTCCTTCATCAACGAAGAGGCCAAGGTTAACGTAATATTGCCCACCGAATTCCGATTTTTGAAGGTCCACGATGGTGAATACTTCTCCGGTTCGCCGGAAAAACATATTCCCGGTGCTCTTGTATCCGAAGGGAGAAAGGAAATTGGAGAACACCGACTTGAACTGTTTATAGTTCACAGGCATGCTCCTTATGGATGATCCCGCTCGGTCCTTCACTTTTAGCACCAGGCAGAAGTTGATCAAGCCGCCGAACGTTAAGGATTTTATCCGGAGTGCTCCGCCTTGAGGGATGCGCGCCTGCGCTCACGCTGCGGGGCGGAGCACTCCGGATAAAATTCAGTTGGACTGAACCGCGGTTCCAGCAAACTTGGCTTTGGAACGGGAATGCCGCGCTGGGTTGAAGATAGGCTGTCGGGACGGGACCTGTCAACTTTTTTTCGTGGGGCAGGGCCTGAAGGATACCGGCTCAAACGTCGCTAACGCGACGGAAGCAACAACTTGGCCTGCGTTGCACCGGCGTTAAAACGCCGGCCTACCATCTTGGGACCGCTACGCGGTCGCACCCAAAAGCGGTCGCGGACGTGAAGGAACTTTGCTCCAAGATATAGCGTTTTTGTCGGGCCAAATCGGGTGCGCGTTTAATTCGTTCGCGATCGCTACAAAGCGGCGACACGTCGCCGCAGTCCAAAGAATCCGCTTTTTTGATTTTGCTCTTGCATAATGCACATATGTTCAGTTGTAGTAAAGGTAGCAGGAGGCCAGGAGAGTCAGTGTCTCCTTTGGAGCCCGCTGAAAAACTACCTCCATGATGCGATATGATGAAGGTTCCGGTCAGGAGGGTTGTTGCATCATGTTGAAAGCTGAC
>DASRAT010000363.1:0-3014 GCA_035638015.1 Gemmataceae bacterium
GAACTGGTGCGTCGTGAGCGGCTTGCCGGTTGCGGGGGAGTCGTCGTAAACGAATTTGTTGCTCTCACCCATCGGCATACCGCCTGGGCCCGTGGTCACCTCGCCGGCCGCCGTTCCCGGTTGGTGCCAGGTTTTGCCGCCGTCATCGGAGCGTTGAATGATCTGCCCAAACCATGGGCTGGTTTGCGAGACAAATATCCGGTTCGGATCGGCAGGCGAACCTTTCATATGATAGATCTCCCAGCCGGCAAAGAAGGGACCGCTGACATCCCACTTTTGACGCTTGCCGTCGGAGGTGAGAATGAAGGCGCCTTTTTTTGTACCGACCAGGACGCGCACGCCGCTCATCATTTTCTCCTTGTTATTAGTTGGCGATGCTTGCTGGGGAGCATCCATTTTAGATGTAGTTTTGCACGATGTGAAAGGCAATCTGAGGGGCAACCGGATTACACGTCGGAGGGGCAAAGGAACCCATTTCGCCAACGCTTCACGCTTTTCTCGTCCGCCTGTATGTCGCCGTCATAAAGCGATGCCATTTGCCGTCTTCGCCCAGCGTTTGAGAGCTCAGCTCGCGGTGGTCTTCGCCCTTGAATTCGATTATGTCCTGGTATTTCACCATTTTGCCCTCGGCCGTGAAGCTCGGGCCTTCGGCGTCCAGGGTCAGCACCTTGCCCCCGGCATCCAGAGCGCCGTCGTAAATCCACAGGTAGGTCATCATCGAGCCGATAAACGTGCCGATGAAACGCTTTTTCGCCGGGTCGTAACCGAGTGTCATGATGGTCGTCGTGGCGCCGCCGCCGGGAATTTCGCCACGGCCTTCGCACAGGACCCAAACGCCGCCCAGCGTGCGCACGGTCTCGGTTCCCTGGAATTTCGCGCAGGGCTGGTCGGGCCCCATGTTTGCCTCGGTTTCGAATGTCCACTCGCCGACCAGCTTTTGCAGCCAGTAGTGTTCTTGTTGGGGTTCGGCCTGCATGGTTGTCTCCTGAATTGTTTGAGTTAAACCAACACCGGGTCACGCGGAAAGGACGACAAAAACTCACAACCCTTGGCAGTGACCACTACATCTTCCTCCAGACCCACAAAGCCGGCTTGAGTCTTGACGCCAAGTTCCAGCGTGAACACGTTGCCCGGCTCGACCACGCGCTGTGTCATGGAGCCATAACAAGGCCAGTGCGGCCCAAGGAGCGTGCCGCCGTCGTGGACCGCTCGACCCAGGCCGTGGCCCAGACCATGCTTGAACTCCGGATAGCCCGCATCCACCACCACTTTTCGCGCGACGGCATCGACTTCGAAGCCATGCACTCCGGGCCGCAGGACTGCCGCATGCTTGCTGGGGAGCATCCCTTTTACTTGTAGTTTTGGACGATGTGAAAGGCAATTGGACGGGGAAGTAGTAGTTTTCGCAAGTTTTGAGTTGGCGTTCCACCCGGGGGAGGCTCAGGCTCCTTTTTTCGCCTCCACCACCGCCTTCATGCTCGCCAGCCCTTTCTCAAACTCGCCGCCGAGCATTTTGTCCATGTTCATGAAAAGGCCGAAGGCCTTAAAAACAAAATTGTTTCGGCCGGTCATGCTCCACGTGACCACGGTCTGGTCCCCCTCCGGCTTGAATGTGAACTCCGCGGTGTTGGTGGCCTTGAAGGGCCGCAGGAACTCGAGTTTGATCCTGATCAGATCGCTCGGTCGGCTTTCGGTCATGGTCATCCGCCCCGCGCCGACCTTGCTATTGCCGTCCCACGAAAAAATGGCGCCCGTCCCCGCTGGGGCACCGTCAAACGTGTTCTTGGCCGCCGGATCGAGTTTCGCCCACGGAGACCAGGCGTCCCAATTGTGGAAATCATTTACCTGAGCAAAGGCAACGCTCGGTGGTGCGGAAACAGAGGCCGACCTCGCGATGCGAAACTCGGCGGGCCGCATGGCCACAACCACGACAAAAACAAGGACGATGATTGCGATCGCGATGCCGATGTAGAGGAAGATCACGTTGGATTCTCCAAGTGTTTATGGGTTGGAGCGGCGTGGCCATCAAGCCAAGACCGGCGTTCGTGGAAAGGACGACAAGAACTCACGGCCCGTGGCGGTGACAACGACATCTTCCTCAAGACCCACAAAGCCGGCTTCGGTCATCACGCCCAGCTCCAACGTGAAGACATTGCCCGGCTCCACAACGCGCTGAGTCATGGAGCCATAACAAGGCCAACGCGGTCCAAGCAGTGTGCCGCCGTCATGCACCGCTCGCCCCAGGCCATGGCCCAGACCATGCTTGAACTCCGGATAGCCTGCGTCCACCACAACCTTGCGTGCGACGGCATCCACCTCAAAGCCTTTCACGCCCGGTCGCAAAACCGCCGCGGCGGCTTCGATGGCGCCGCTAACTGTCTTGAACGCACGCTGCACATTTGCCGGCGGCGCTGATTCGCCTGGCTTGCGGACATACCACATGCGCTGCAGGTCCGAGCAAAACCCTTCCTGCCGAACTCCGAGGTCAATGTGAACGAGTTGCCCCGGCTCGACCCTCAGATCGTTACTCGGACTGCAATGGCCCACATCGGAATTGGGACCGCAGTTGACGATGGGGCAAGAATCCCACGACCAGGCAGACGCCAGGCCGCGGCGCCGAAATTCACTCTGGACAAAGTCGGCAATCTGCCGTTCACTGACGCCAGGCTTCAACTGGCCCGACACCAGCCCCACAATCTCCTCGGTAATTGCCACGGCCCGACGGATGCGATTCACTTCCTCCGGCGACTTGCGGCCGCGCAGCCGGGACAGCAGCGGTGCAGCGCTGGTCAGCCTGGCGGCGAACGGTGTGTCGCGGAAAAGTTCGTTGAGCAATAGCCAGTGCCCGTGAGTCAGGCCGTCAGCAGTCACGTCATCGGTGCTGTAATTCAAGCCGATTTGCCGTGGATCGAGCCGCTGTAGAACACCAAGCAGAGTTTGCTTGATGTCCTCGTCATAGCCGATGACTTCCTTGAACACGCCGGTGGCTTGAATGTTGCTGACATCAAAGTTCG
>DASRAT010000364.1:0-4021 GCA_035638015.1 Gemmataceae bacterium
GACCCCTGAACCCTGACCCCTGACCCCTACTACCTCATGCTGCCTCCAACCTGCGCAAGATATTGCTGCTCGACAATCCCTCTCGCAACGGCGCCAGATGGATTCGCCCGCCGTAAGACTTTACAAACTCGCCGCCCACCACTTCGTCCGCCCGGTAATCCGCGCCTTTGACCAGCACGTCGGGTTTCACGGCCTTGATGAGTTCGAGCGGTGTCGCGGCATCGAACACCGCCACATAATCGACGGCACTCAGACCCGTCATAACCAGGGCACGCGAATCGAGCGTGTTAATTGGGCGACTCGGCCCTTTGAGATTCCGCACGCTGTCATCGCTGTTCAATCCAACGATCAACACATCACCCTGCCGTCGCGCTTCTTGCAAATACTCAACATGTCCCGCGTGCAGCACGTCGAAACACCCGTTGGTGAAAACGATGCGCTGACCCAAGCGCCGACGGCTTTCCAATGCAAGATTAAGCAGGTGAACCGGCAGCAGCTTCTGTTGGCCATTGGCCAGGCCGCCTTCGTGCAACAAGTCGCGCAGAATCTCGTCGCGACTTACCGTGGCGACGCCAATCTTCTCGACTTCCAGCCCACCCGCGATGTTGGCCAGACGAATCGCCGGATCGAAATCGGCCCCGGCTGCGAGGGCCATTGCGAGGACGCTCATGACCATGTCGCCAGCGCCTGTGATGTCGTAAACCTGTCGCGGCCGTGTCGAAAAAATTTGCCGCCGGCCATCACGATGCGAAAACGCCATGCCGTCCTTGTCGAGCGTGACGATGCCCGCTTCCAGATCGAGATCGGTCATGAGCTGCGTCGCGGCGGCGAGGGCTTCGTTCGTGCTTTGAATCGAACGGCCCGTGGCCTGGCCTGCCTCAAAGCGATTGGGCGTCATCGACGAACAACCGCGATATTTGCTATAATCGGCCCGGCGAATCGGATCGGCGACGACACGAATGCCACGCTCCTTGGCGGCGGCAATGGCGGCTTGCAACAGGCCCGGCGTGCACACGCCCTTGTCGTAATCGCTGATAAGCACAATGTCGTTTTTGCGGACTTGATGCTGCACCACGTCGCACAAATCGGCCTCGACCCGCGCCTGCACCGGCTCGCGCGTCTCGAAATCGACACGCAAAAGTTGTTGCGGATGGCGATGGGCGGCTCGGCCAATGTAGCGTTCCTTGACGGTGCTGGGCCGATCGGCGTCATTGAGCACGCCGTCGTGATCGATGTCGAGATCGGTGAGGGTTTGGCGAATGCGAGCGCCGTCGAAATCGCTGCCGACGACGCCGACGAGCGAAACCTTGGCGCCCAGCGCACGCAACATGGTCGCCACACTGCTGGCGCCGCCGAGCCGCTCTTCGCGTTTATCGGCGTGCAGCAAAATGACCGGCGCCTCCTGGCTGATGCGCTCGGCATCACCCCAGACGTAACGGTCAAGCATCAGATCGCCCAGCACCAGAACGTGCGGCTGCCCAAGGTGCTGGACGAGATCTATCAAATCCGCGGCCATCGAATCCTCCATGATGGTTGGCGGCGGGAAACGGGACAATCCTTGTCCAAACCAAACGCGCCGAAGGGGCCAATCAAATCAGCTTAGGGCAACGCCCTGGGAATTAAAATTCACGCTACCGCTGACTGAACGGCATCACCTTCGGCAATCAGTGTTTTCGCTGCCTCCAATGCCTCTTCATCCTCCAAATCCCAAACGCTACCTGCATCTAAACGTCCGGCCGTTGTCGCCAGGTTTGCTAATGTTTGGCCTAATCGCCATTCCGGGCGAAGACGGCTCAATTGCGCTAACGCCGTTAACAATTCTTGGCGCGTTTTTTCGGCAGGGTTCATAGCTTGTCTCTCACAGTGGGTAATGAGCCGACCGGTCCCTTCAAGCGCCCAGTCACCTCAACAGTCACCGGCGTACCTGGCAAATGCTTCGCCACACGAGTGGCCCGTGTTACGCCGTCGTAAATCACCAACTCGCCATCGCTCCCTCGCTTGACCTCCAATGGTGGCATGCCCTGAACGGAGGTGCCATGCCGGGCCTGTTGGTTATGTAATTTCACCGGATCGGCCCCGTCGCGGCGAGAACCAGGCAAGTGCAGCGATCCTGGATCGACTTGCAGGAACTCGCGTGGTTTCATTCGACCACCTTATTCGCAATCCAGCTAGCCACTTTTTCCGGCACTTCTTCGCCATGCTCCAGACGGTCAGCAACGACGCGCAACGCCAACAACTCCACTTGCTGAATCGCTTCCTCTCGGGTGTTGCCATACACCATGACGCCCGACAGTTCGGGAACATCCGCGATCCAGCGGCCATCATCTTCGCGGTCAATTTCGATTTTCAGCGGCATGATTGGCGCTCCTTTTCTAGTCAACATCATACCGCATGCGAAGGAACCACGTCAAATGTCGCGACGGGGCCGAACGAGCCGCCGGGCTTGTCCCGGCGGGGATAAACCCCGCCGCTCGTGGTTGATGATTGCCACGGCAGGTTGCCACGCCATGTAAGGGCGTGAAGAGCCTCGCATGATCCGCACCCTTCACGCCCTTTCAGGGCGTGCCACCCGCCGACTTATCAGGGTATGTTCTTTGTGGCATACTCCATTGCACACTGGTCACCTTCCCGGCTTGATCAAAATTTATCAAGATTCCATATCTCAAGTAGTCAAAGGAAGAGTAGGGTGATAGCGGAGGGCCATATGATGCTGCCATCTCGGGCTGTCCCAACACTTCAACCACATGCTTCTTGTGCATTCCAATGACGATGCGTGCAGAAAGCACCAATCCTTGAATGCCGTCAGAAAGCTGTATGTTGGGGCCCCTGCCTACTCCAATCTGCAAAACGTTCCCGTTAATGTCGTTACACAAATCATTAGTTTTTGCGAACTCAAGAAAAGCACAGCACAACGCAGCAATCAACATGATTGCCTCCTTGGGGATTAACTGACGCACTACAACCCAGGGCGTTGCCCTGGGCTGTGTTGTCTCAGCCTTTCAGGCTGAATTCTGCACTCACGCCGCCTGCCCCTTATTCACCAACACCGGGGGCGTCGCCGCCAGCTGGCAAACCGTCGCCACATGCAACAACGGCAACAACAACTCATGATGTCCAATCAGCTCAATCCCCTCCGAAGTCGGCCGCTCCAGCACATTGACGCGCGAACGATACTGCGCCTGCTTGTCGCAATTGACCGTGATCAATCCATCCAGATCGTGCCCAAAATTCCGGGCCACGGCCACGGCTTTGACGAACACTTCCGGCATCACGACCGCGCTGCCGAGGTTCATCCAGACGCCGTCTTTCATGCCCGCGACCACGGCACACAGCCGGCGGAAATCGATCAGCGACGCTTCGCCGAGCGCCGCTCCGGACACGTGCGGATGCATGTGCACGATGTCGGTGCCGAGGGCGACGTGAATGGTGCACGGAATCCCCGCTCGATAGGCCGTCAGCACAAGGCTACTGTCCGCATGTGGACAATTGAGGTTGTCGAGGTATTTTCCAAGGGCGGCGCCGAGGCCGATTTCGTTTTCGGCGCCGGCACGAGAGGCGACCGCGAAGGCGTCCGCGGTTTCACGGGCCATGCCGAACTGGCCGGTCGGCAATTGTGCGGCGACATCTTCACTCGTCTTGCCCGCAATCGCCAGCTCGACATCGTGAATGGCGGCCGCCCCGTTGAGGGCAATGGCCGTCAAAACACGGCGTTCGATCAGGTCGATGAGGTAGGGAGCGCAGCCGGTCTTGATGACGTGTCCGCCCAACGCGGCGGCCACGGTGCGGCCCTGGTTCTTGGCGCGAACCAGATGGCCGGCGACGCGGCGTAAGGCGTTGCCCGCGAGTTGCCGTGGCAACGACTCGAGCCAGGTATTGATCGTCGCCCCTGAATCGACGGGCTTGCCAAGGTCGTCGTGGAAGACCTTGCTCGGCCGCGAATTGAGATCGTAGGTTTTCAAACCGTGCAGATCAAACGGCGCCAGCGTCGGTTGATCGCACCCGCGGGGTTGGGTCCGTCCGT
>DASRAT010000365.1:0-7888 GCA_035638015.1 Gemmataceae bacterium
GGGCGCATATTCCTTTTCGGCGGCTTGCAAGATGGTCTGTAACTCCTGGGCAGCTTGAAACCGCAATTCATTGATTTTTTTCTGCTCGTCGATGTAGGAGCCGGCCATCGCGGTCATGCCCCGCAACAATCCCGTTCCCAAGTCATCGCCTTCGGCCACGGCGCGCAGGCCATAAGAGAGACCGCTCATCATGACGCGCGAGGACGCGGCGTTAGTGCCGATGGCCAGCCGCAGGTGAATCTGCGCGCAGGATTTTTCCAGGGACTTGGCACATTCCTCCACCACGTCCAATTTCTTTTCGTAGCTGCGAAAAGTATCCAGGTAATCGCCCTTCTGCTTCTTTTCGACGTAACGGCGCAGGATGTCAAAGAGCAACCGCTGCTGCGCCGCAAAGCGGGCAAGCGCGATGGTCGGAGCTTCGATAGGGCCATTGGCCGTCAAATCCGCGGGCGTTTTGCGCGACATGTCCTCCAGGGCGTACATCAGGAACAAGGGCTCCTCGATGCGGGTGACTTTGGGCTTGGGCTGAGTTTGCGGCAACGCGGCGGTCGTAGCGGGCGGCGCCAGCATGCCCGGCACCAGGGCGGCAACGGCGGCGCACAGGGCGAGCGGCACGGATGAGGTTTTGCCAATCACGGTGGTCTCCTCGTGACGTAGGGAAGGGTGATGAATTTACCGATCCAGAAACGCTGATGTGGCAAAGGTCTGCCCGAGAACAGGTCACAAATGCCGTTCATGGCACTCGTGCAGGGACGGCCGAGCGCGGCCGTGGAGTTGAGTATACTTCTACTAAAGTAGATAACAAGTGTAGTTTTGTAGATTTTGTTCAACGCCGCGCCAGGCCGATGAAGAAGGCGGGGTGTTGTATGACCAGCCGAAAACGTGGCATCCGTCAAGCCGCCATCGTGCAGGTATTTGCCGAACGGTTACGCGGCTTACGCACTTCGCGGTCGATGACGCAGCGGGAGCTGGCCGACCAGGCCGACGTGACGCTATCCTACGTCTCACGCCTGGAAGCTGGCGGGGCTGCGCCCGGCATTGATCTTCTTGAGCGGCTGGCCAAGGCCTTGCAGGTCGGGCTCAACGAATTGCTGCCGGCGCCGCCAGCGGCGGAGCCAGTGGAGGCACATCGGCAGCAGGTTCGAGCCGGGCTGGAAGCGGTGCTAGCCAAATCAGGCCGCGATACGCTCACCATGCTGAACACGCTATTCAAAGCGCTGGTCGAATCGTCGGCGACAAACCGCTAGCGGCAGCTTCGAGCGGCACGATGGCATCGAGCACTGCCGAGCGGGTCAGGACAACGCAATGGCCGGAAGGGTAGGCATGCTTTACCTGGCCGGTTCTTGCGTCGCCAAAGTCTCCGTTGCGAGCTTTTCCAAATGATTCTGAATGGACGCAAGCAGTGCCCGGCCTTCGGTGTCATTTGGGAGTGTCCAGATTTTTCCGTGTAAGCGCGAATCTTCAAATCGCAATCCAGTCGGGCTGCCGTCGCTATTCACTTTGGCGGCGCGCATGACTGCCAGCACTTCTTCGGGCGGGGTCTTTTCGCCTTCGGGCAACTTGAACTTAATCACGATTTTGTTGATGCGGCTGTCGGTTAAGACTTGGTAGCGGAGACCGCCGGTAAAGCGTTCGCTCCACGAACGCACCGGACCCTGCTTGCGCTGGGTTTGCGTCTCATCGGCTTGCGACTCCTCGGGCGGAAATGCACCGACATCGTCCGTAACTTGATCGGCACTGCTATTGTCAGTTGCTTCATTGGCTTTGCGTTTGGGCATGGCGGTACTCCTCTGTGCGGGTTGATGATAAAAGGGGCTTCCTGTGTAGCGCATGTCATGCAGGTTGTAAAGAGGGTAAAAAATACAACCGAAATCCGCGTGGCTTGGTGAGGGGATCACGGCCAAAGCGTTTCCTTTTGCAGTTGGAGATCGCTCCTGGCCGATTGGACGAGGTGCTGAATTCGGTGGCGTTCGGCCTCGAATTCATCGGCGAGCACGTCGAAGCACATGGCTTGGCGCCAGAAGGCGTCGAACACGGCGAAGTCATTCTGATTCCATGATGGCTTGGTGAGCATACGGAGGACGATGGCGGCGGCTTTGAGGTCTTCCAAATCGTGCGGGCGGTGCTGCGGCGTCAAGCCGTGCCGCTGGAAATGATGCGCGGCGAATTGGTCGGCCAAGATGTCGTTAACGTTACCGCAAAATGCGGCAAGGCGGTGGACAAGTTCTGGGTCGCGTTCGCGGAGGGGGTTGGTGGTGATGGATGCGGGGCGGGAAACGGTCATGCGGCGAGGGGAGTCTAGCGTTGCGTTTCGGGCGCATCGTCAAACGCCCGGCCGTGGCCGGCGCCAGCGACGCGGCGGGCGTGGTGCCCTTCGTTTTCGCTGGCATCGTGGGCCACGGCATGTTGCCCGCGACCGTGCGGCGGAGATCGACCAGCTCCAGCTGCTTCTGGCGTCTCAGCGTCGTGAGATTCACGGTTGGAGCGGGCGAGGGCTTTCCACAGGTGAACGGCGGCCAGCGCTCCACTGATGACGGCAGTGCCAATCAAGGCAATGTCGGCCACGGTTTGAAATACCAGCCTGGCCTTTCCGGGGGCGTGCTGGCCTTGCTGCGCCAAGTCGCGGGCGGCGGCGCGCATTTCAAACAGCTCTTTGGCGACCGCGGGCCGGCGAATTCTTTGGGTCCAGTCCTTTCCTAGCATGGATGCTTTCCCTTGATCGAGAATCGGACCCTAGCGCGAGCGGTCGCAAAATGCAAGTGTGAGTTGTGAATCCCAGCCTTGTATTCTACTTCCTGTTCCGTTGCACCTCAGACCCCAGTCCGTTGCGCCGCCGGTAGCGCAAGCGAGAGCTAAAGCCCGCCGAGGTTGTAGGCGGTGGACGACTAGCCGGTGGATTTGCCGTAATAGACATAAACCAAGCCTGCGTTGCTCGTCCTGCCCGGTGCGCCAATAATCATGTCTGCTTTGCCATCGCCGTTGAGGTCGCCCGAGGCTACGGACCGCGAGGTACTATCATTGTTAGCTACCCCATCAAAACGTGTGGCCAGCGTACCATTTGTTATTGTGTCCACGCCCACGCTTGATGCCCAGCCTCCCGACTTGCCGAATACCACATAAGCATAGCCCTTGTAGGTGGAAAATTCGTTGTAACCGTTCAGGGGGCAAAACACCGAAAAACACGGTGTTTTATTGATGTCAGACATGGTGTCTGATGACGTTTTGACCCTTTGACACACCCATGTCATCGCGTTTTTCCTGGGAAAAACGCAATTCTAAGGGCTGAACGGTTACAATGCGTTTTTACCGATGATGAGATCGGCATAGCCATCGCAGTAGACATCGCCCGCCGCCACCGACGATCCAATCCAACCATTTGTCCCAGTCAAAAGATTATCAATCCGGAAACCCTGGGTGCCATAAGTAGGTAATGACCCGGCACCGCTGGTAGCCACCGTATAAGAAGCAGATGACCAGGCGGATAGCCATGTCTCGGGCAGTGCCGTTGTAATGGGGGTATGGCTGCCGTCAATTAGCGGGCAACGGCTTATTATGAGGTTAATCGATGTTGATTTACGGGCAGGATTTGGTCGGCATGTCAGAAGCGCTGATCAAACGCCGCAATTGATTCAAAGCCTCAACCTCCTCATTTTTGAATTTAATGCGAGTCCCCCGCAGTCGCTCTGCCTGTTCGTCAAGTGCAACACTGATACAGCGGCAAAAGCGATATGCAAAAAGGGGATAATCCGGCAAATACCATACGCCACCATAGCCGCCGGGCACGCGGACCGTCATGCGCCGTATTGGCTCACTCGTAGCTGGTTTTCGCGTTTGGAACATGCCCAGGCTAAAGCCGGGTGCCCAAAAAAGCGAACTCCGGACGTTGTACTGGATGACGTGCCTTCGCACTAACGTTGAAACTTGATTCGTACCTGTCGGGGACAGGATATCGCCAACCGCACTTCGAAACCACTGGATTTCCGCGTCAAATTCCTCGGTTCGCCTCGGGATGCGGTCGAGTTGCCAAGCGGGCGAAAGATAAGCATTAAGCAGGCTTTGGTCCGGCCTCAAATACAAGAACATACCACCTCGGCCAATGCTTTGGGCGATACTCTCACGAAGGCGTTCCCCCTGGAATTTCTCGAATTCCGCTGGTGTCACAGTGTCAGCGAGAAACACAAAAAGATCACCTTCGCCTACTGCGGCAAAGAGATCAGCCAAATCGGAGTTCATCTTCTCAATGTTTGGAGCAACTCGTCGGCGTTTACGGTCTAGCAACTCGAAGGTATCCAACAAGTGCGTACCAGCCGCGGCGCCTTCCCGAGGTCGGCGCTGCGCCCATTCTGTGATTCCATAGTCCTTTTTCAAATGATCTGCATCCGAGTATCCCCAGCCAAAACACTGACTGATCCGTAGAGCAGCCGCCGCCGGAAAGCGTGCTCTTTGCATCCAAGTCCGCAACGTTGCGTCGGGAACGCCGATGTGGTCCGCAAGCCAGCGAAAACTCGTCTGACGCCGACTCAACTCTGCCCGGATGGCTGAAACGAAGTTATCCTCCCCCGAACTGGAGAGAGCCATGATTCGTCTCCTTCCTAATGGTTGCTCCTGTCGGCTGACAAAGGCCGGATTGGCACCAAGCCATGTCATTCCAGTAACGATAGGAATCACCAGACTGAAAGGTAGATGCACTTGTGACACATCTTGCAACCGTTGCAACGAGTGCAGAAGATTCATAGTTCTAACCCCCTCGCCTTCATCAACTGCGCATAATCGAGTCATAAGCCTATATGATCCCATTTTTGGCGATTGATCGAGAAATGGCGAGGGAATGTGCGGATTAGAGCCCACAACCTCAATGACCACTAAATCCACAATAGTCCAGGTTTTGACTTAACAAAGGATTGACTTTGTGGTTATCAGGAGGATTCTGGCCGAATGGCCTGCACCCGGCATGGTCCGGGTCGGAGGCTTTAAGTCATGAATACCGAAGAGTCGAAGTCTGCAATCTACCTTCAAAACGCAAGTTTGATGGAGACCAAGGAGGCCGTCGCTGATGTAAAACTTGCCGATCCGGCAATGTTAGTGACACCATTGGCGTCAAAATCCGGGGATGGCAATTCTGAGGCAACTCCATCGCCGAGGTGCGACCGTCAACCGCCCCAGGAATGGGTCGAAAGTGTGATGGCTGTGGTGCGGCATGTGTGTCAGTCGAAGTTCCTTCAGGACGCTGACACGCAAGACGTTGGAGCGGAAGTCTGCAAGGCGTTGTGGATGCGGCTCCAAAACAAAAGGCTTCGTAGCATCGAAAACTTTGGGGGATATGCGAGGAGATGCACACTCCGTGAAATCGTCAAGTTGGGCCAACGACGTGCGAAGGTGCGCGTTGCGAAGGAGAGTGGACAGATCATCGTCCATGGACCAGATCGGGAACAGGAGGGACCCGTGGCCGATGACCAAGAATTGAACCTAACCCGGGTCTATCTGGCAGCTGCGAGTCTTCCACGCAAGCAAAAGGAGGTTTTCCTTCTAAACTGCGAGTTGCAAAATCTGCGAGTTGTTGCTGAGCAGCTGCACATGAGACATGCCGCAGCTCGCAAAAACCACAGTCGAGCATTAGCATCGCTGAAGGACATGCTAAACTAGGAAGAATCTGCTACTGTCGAATTACAAACTTGCTGACCGGGAGCCGACCAGCTTACCCGATCCCATATTGGGGGGTGGTCCCGTATTAGCGGGTGGTACCGCGAGGCGAAGGGCTATTCTGAGTTGTCGCGTACAGCTTTAGGAGTTCGTCCCGGAAATGGCGTGCCTCGGTCTCCCATTTTTGCTTGTCATCAGGGGAATCTTCACGATACGGCGGCACCAATTGAAACCCGGACTCTGACTCGCGAAGCGAACATTGCAGAATGGCCTTATAGGCGGGGTTGACGGAGTTGTCCTCAAGGATGATCCCGGCTTCTCGCATCTCTCTGTAAATCCCATCCGCATCCCTACTTGGCTTGCCGCTTGCGAAAGCAACCAATGCCCGAAACTCCTCAGGATGGTATTCAAGGTCGCTTTTTAACGACTCGAAACAACTGACAGCCAGCCGCACGTCAATCGATTGACCGCTGCTAAGTTCAATTGTCGTTTCTGCAATTGCGGAGTTCATACCTAGACTCTTTTGATGGTTGCAATCAGGTGGGAGCGATGAGTATGGCTCATATGCGCATAGTAGTGTTCAAATGTCAAAGCCCTCGTTAGGCCACGCATCGCTCATGGCAATTCTATGATCCGTTTTGGGAAAAATCATGTCACACCCCCCGCCGCATTTGGCTCAAGGTTAGTGTTCCCCAGAAAAACGGGATTAAGCCGTACCTCATGCCTGAATGGCATAGTCAAATCGAGAGGCGAATGTCGTGACCACACTGAGTTACATCAATCTCGTGTTGCAGATCGCGTCGGCGGCCGGCGCCTTGGCTTTGACAATTTATCAGCTGTGGAAGGTGTGCGGGGTTCGCGAGTACTGTCGCTGTCCGGGTTGCGCCTCCAATGTTGGCCTAAGAGGCTACCAACTTTGCCACCAAGGAAAAGTTCGCTGTCCAAATTGCAGAAGGCGGTTGATTTGCCGCCATAAGGGTCATTGAAACATGCAGCGAACTTCAGATCCACGACTTTCGTGGCACGGGCAGCTGGTGTTGCCGGGAAAAGGAAGGCTCGGCTCAATGCCAAGAGCGGCTTTGCAGGCCAATTCTGTTGAGGGCCTGTGGCTGGCGGCAAAACGCTCGCTCCGCGACTTGATGGGTTGGGGCAATTTGCCCGATTGGGTGGCTTGCGGTATGGAATCCAGCGCCGCAACGCGGAGTCAAAACGGGACTCCGATGGCGAAGTTAATTTCACCATTCAAAACAACGATAATTGAGCATCTTTGTACCGCCGGCCGGCGATTACCTGTTCCCGATGATGCGTTTCCAGTGAGGTTGCCATTTTTGGGGCCTGGCGGTTGTGATGCTGGTCAGTCGCCGGTTGCGCCAGCGGCACGACGACGGGCGATGCGGCATCGGCCTCCATTGCCGGGTTGGGCGGCATCCGGCGAAGGATTCGCGCCGTGACGGGTTCCTCGGCGGAGGCAGACGGGCGTGTGCCGATGCGCTCTGGCGTGGCCAGGATAGTGTGCGAAGCTTTGAGCGAATTGATCCGCTGGGCCAGTTCGGACACCGTTGGTCCAGGCTCGGCTCCTGCCTCCGCAACCGCGCCGGATAGCGCCGATTTGAGCTGGTCACGCAAGGCGGCCAGTTCTGCCAGGTAGGAATCGTGAGCGAAGGGCTGTCCGATGCGTGCCTGATAGTCGCGGAGTTGGCCCTCAGCAATGGCAAGGTCCTGGCGGACACGGGCGCAATCGGTCTCGTAGGCCTTGGCCAGGCGTTCCACGGCATTAAGGACGGCTCGCGGCCCGTGGCTGTCGCTTAAGAAACCGGACTGGCGCACGGCCGCACCGTCTAGGTACACGTCGGGTGCGCATTGCGGATGCAGCACCAGCCCAAAACGCAGGCCGCGATAGATGCCAATCGCAACGCGGCGTGTGTCGCGGGCATTCTGCGGGAGGGTGTCCATCTTCTGGCCGAGAGTCGCCAACACTTCTTCGCCGGAGCATGTGCGGCTGCCGATGGTGATACGGTCATGCTCGTGAGCCTTGGAAGTTTCCATGTCGGCGGTGAGCGCATTCAAGCGTTCAGCCAGCCTGGCAATCGTAGGGGGCAAATCGCGTAAGCTGCGGCGGGCGACGTACTGCTCATCCATGTGCTGTTTCTTCAGTAGGTTAAGCCGCTGCAATTCGGCGTTGGCCTCGGCCAGCGTCAGCACCGCCGGGTTGCCAGACGCGATGGCCTTGACCTCGGCATAGGAGAGT
>DASRAT010000366.1:0-4983 GCA_035638015.1 Gemmataceae bacterium
ATTGACGACCTGACCGAGAATTATCCCTGGCAGCACGCCGGCAACCTCAACAAATGGGTGGGCCGCTGGAACGAGATGCCGATCGACTCCCACATGCTGATCGCCCTGATGGCCCCACGCGCTTTCTTCTGCAACGGCGGCACGACCGATCAATGGGCCGACCCCAGGGGCGAATTCCTGGCGATGGTCGCCGCCGGTCCGGTCTACAAGCTTCTTGGCGGCAAAGACCTCGGCGTCACCGAGCTGCCACCGCTGGACCAACCGGTCATCAATGGCGATCTAGGTTGGATTTACCACACAGGCGGCCACACGTGTCCGCCAGGGGATTGGCGGGCGTTTTACGAATTTGCCGAGAGGCACTTCAAGACGAAGAGGTAAGCCCGTGACGACTCAAGTAATTACGCCCGATGCAATCATGCAGCTGGGCTTCGGGTGCTGGGCCTCCAAGACGCTGCTCAGCGCGGTGGAGCTGGGCTTGTTTACGGAATTGGCCAAAGGGCCACTGACGCTGGATGACATTCGAACCCGGCTCAATCTTCATGAGCGCAGCGTGCGTGATTTCCTCGACGCCCTGGTCGCTCTGGGCATGCTGAGGCGCGAGCAAGGCAAGTATTCCAATACGCCTGCGACCGATCTTTACCTGGATCGGACCAAGCCAACTTACATGGGCGGCATGCTGGAGATGATGAGCGTCCGCCTCTACCGCTTTTGGGCCGATCTCACCGAAGGCCTGAAAACGGGAATGCCGCAGAATGAGGCCAAGCACGGCGGCGATCTCTTCGACACTCTTTACAGTGACCCCAAGCGTCTGGAGCAATTTCTTTCCGCAATGACTGGCCTCAGCCTGGGCATTGCTCACGCCATGGCCGGCAAGTTTCCGTGGTCGCAGTACAGATCGTTCGTCGACGTCGGCGTGGCCCAGGGTGGCCTTGCGGTCGTGCTCGCCCAGGCCCACAAGCACTTGACCGGCGTGGGGGCCGATCTGCAGGTTGTCAAACCGATCTTTGAAAAGTACGTTGCTTCGCACGGATTACAGGACAGGCTCAAGTTCGCCAAGCTCGATTTTTTCAATGAGTCGCTCCCCAAGGCGGACGTGGTCATCATGGGTCATATTCTGCACGACTGGGACCTGCCCACCAAGAAGATGCTCATTGGCAAAGCGTTTGATGCTTTGCCGGCGGGCGGGTCGTACATCGTCTTCGAGTCAATTATCGATGATGAGCGCCGCAGCAACGCCTTTGGGTTGCTGATGAGCCTGAACATGCTGATCGAGACGCGCGGCGGCTTCGATTATACGGGCGCGGACTGCGCCGGCTGGATGCGCGAGGCCGGCTTCAAAGAGACGCGCGTCGAACATTTGAGCGGGCCCGATTCGATGGTGATCGGCGTGAAATAGGAAAGCCAGTCACTGGAGGAAACCCCTGACATGACCATGCCTCTTGGATATATTCTGGGCCAATCGCCCACGGCCGCTCGCCGCCTGGAAATTCAGGATGGCCAGTTTGCCGAGGCGTCCGAGGCCTTGCTCGATGAACTGGCGCTCGCGCCGCATGACCGAGTGGTCGAGCTTGGTTGCGGCCCTGGCGGCTTCAGCCGCCGCATCTTGGGTCGGCTGGGCCCGGCAGGCGTGCTGGTCGCCGTCGACTCCAGTGAGTCCTTGCTGGCTCAAGCTCGTCAAACTTTGGCTGGTGTCGGCTCTGCAAAATACGAACCGACGTTGGCGGACGTCGCCGATTTAGGCCCGTGGCTGGCTGGCGCTGACGTTGTCGTAGGACGTGCGGTGCTGCACCATGTGCCGATGGTCGAGTTGATGCTCGGCCGCTTGCGGGCGATCGTGCGGCCTGCGACGCGTATCGGTTTCATTGAACCTGATTTTCGCAGCGTCCTTGGCCGGCTGGCTTATATGCAAGCCAACGGCCGTCCCGAACTGGCGCCGCTGGCAATCTGGGCCACGGCAATCAACGAGCTTTACCTTGCCAAGCGGATTTCGCCTGACGTCGGCGCGAGTCTGGCCCAAACTCTCAAATACGCCGGTTACCGCAACGTCCGCAGCCAGTGGTCCGCGTGTCAGCCGGACGAGCGCATGCTGGAAAACATGCTGATGTTTTACGACGAAGTCCGCGAACGATTGCAGGCTTTGGCCATCATGACAACCGCGGAGGTAGACCGCCAAATGAGCCTGCTGCGTGGCCTGGACCCCGCTACCCTGACCCCCGCTTGGGCCAATTATCGAGTGTCAGCTATGGCCTGACACATTAGGTCCAGCAGTAATAACGGGACGCAGCGTACCGTATATTCCCTGCTGATGCTGAATAGGGTGGGAATAAAAAAATGCACATCCACAGTCGGACGCTTGAAAACATCGAGTTCAAACCCGATGACAAGGAGCTTATGAACACGCTTGGTCCAGACCTTGTTTTGAAAAACTGCAAGGTCATTCTGCCTCCCAAAAAGGCACTTTCAATGAATAATGTGACATTCATTGACTGCGTCATCAAGCCGCAGCAAAAACTAGTGAATTTTCAAGGTTGGTATCGCTGTTGTCTAGTGAATTGCGTTTTTCAAGGACGTTTCGTTGGAAATGACTTCGGCCATTTCCCCGAGAAATACGGCTCGCATGGTAAAGTACATGGAGGAGATTTTTCCGCAGCTATTCTGGATGGCTGCCGCTTTGTGGGATGCGACATGAGTTTGGTCAAGCTTCCCGCCTGGCCATGCTTTACAATACATCTTCCCCGCGAACGAATCAAAGCACTCGATAATGTAAAGTTGCCCGGAACAATGGCCGCATGGGTCAAGGCGGTTGCTAATTATGGACCGCCACAAACGGTTGCCATTGTCGAGTACGCGCCAACATTAGCAAAAGAATGCAAGGTCACGGAAGTGGAATTGCGAGAGCTCGTAAGGGGATTAGAGTAAGCTAAATGAGCTAAAAGGGGACGCAGCGCGTGACATTTTTCATTTCGGCCCAAGCTTCCCAGTCGGCCCGTCGCCGTCTGATAACGCCCGCAAAAACGAAACCAAGTTTTGCATTTCCTGTTTGGTCAACCCCAGCGGCGTCAGTTGGGAATCCAGATGCGGGTTTGGCGAGCCGCCCTTGTTGTAAAACTCCACCACCCCTTCCAAGGTCGCGATGCTGCCGTTGTGCATGTAAGGGGCAGTCCAGGCCACGCCGCGCAGCGTCGGCGTCTTGAACTTGCCTTTATCGGCTTCCTTGGCCGTCACTTCGAAGCGACCCAGATCGCGAGGTTCACTGCCCCAACCGATTCCCGTATTGTGGAATTGCTCATCCGTGAAGTTCGGCCCGTTGTGGCACTGCCAGCACTTGGCCTTGCTCTCCCACAGCCAAAGGCCATGCCGTTCGCTTTCATTCAATTCTCCCGCCTCCAGGCTGAGCCGAAACCGATCAACACGGCTATTGCCCAAAAGGAGAGTCCGCTGAAAACTGGCCAGCGCCTTGCCCAAATTGTCCGCCGACACGTCGTCTCCGAATGCCGTCTTGAACTCCGCAGGATAATCGGCATGGGCTTTCAATCGCTTGACAACTTCCGCTACCGTGTTGCCCATTTCCAGCGGGTCTTCAATGGGCTTGAGCGCCTGGGCTTCCAGGGAGGTCTCTCGTCCGTCCCAAAACAGTTGTGTCGCATAGGCACGATTAAACAGCGTTGGGGCATTGCGCCGGCCCTTCTTGCCGCCCACGCCAATCGCCACCGCGTCGGTTCCAGCGAATGCATGATCCGGCCTGTGACAGCTGGCACAGGAGATGGATTTATCGCGTGACAAGATCGGATCGAAAAACAGCTTGCGGCCCAGCTGGACACGTGCCTCGGTGAGAGGACTCTCCTTGGGCACCGGGCGCTTGGCATTGAGGCCAAGCGGCACCAATTCGAGAGGTAGGATGGCCGGCAATGTGTCTCGCGGCACAGTCGGCCCGCCGCAAACCGGCGTCACGACCAGGCACGCCAATAGAACCGCACCGAATAGCCTGTTCAGAAGCGGCATGATATGAAGTCCCAACAACACAAAGCGAGCGGAGGGTGTTAACCCTCCGCTCGTCAGGTAATCATCAAACAACCGGCGCGCTTACTACTTTGCCTCGGCTTCCTTCACCAGCCGGTCAATAATAGCATCCAAAACCTCGCCGCCGGGGGAGCCAAGATACTTGGCGCTAATGACGCCACGGTGGTCGATGACATACATCGTCGGCCAGCCGCGGACGTTCCACTTCTTGGAGATCGGCCCACTGGTGCCCTGGGGGCCGTTCCAGAAGGAACGCCAGGTAATCTGTTCTTCCTTCAGCGTTTCCTTGAGTTTTTCGCGATCGGTATCGCTGTTGACGCCAATCAGGGCAAACGGCTTATCCGCAAGTCTCTTCACGAGCGACCGCTCGTGGGGGTACATGGCCCGGCACGGGCCTCACCAATGCCCCCAAAAATCGAGCATTACCACCTTGCCGCGGTAGTCGCTCAATTTGAACTTCTTGCCGTCGATGTCCTCGCCTTCGATGTCCGGCGCGGTTTTGCCGACAGCCAGGAAACGCAGCTCGAACAACTCCGGCTCCACCAGTTCGGCCAGCGTCGTCTTGCCTTGCTTGACTGTGCCGTAGTCCTTGGCCACGCGCTCAAAGAGCATCTCCGCTTTTTTGATGAGATTAGCGGCGAGATCGGCTTTCTTCTGGCGTGTTGCCAATTCGGATTGGGTCTTTAGGTTGGTAGCCAGCGCGAAACATGCCTGGCCCTGGATGTCCTTGGAGGGACTTGTCGCCAGCAGGGAACTGAGCAGCTTTTCCGCGGCAGGGTTGGTGCTGCGAGCTAACAATGGAATGACATCGCCGATCTTTGGATTGGCGGTGTGGTCTTGAGCCAGGCGGTCCAGGGCCAAGCCGCCTTCCGGCGTGTTGGGCGTGGTGCGCACGACCCAGAGCAACGCATCGAAGGCGGCCTCGTCCTTCGGATTCTTTTCCGCGATGGCCAGCATCTTCTT
>DASRAT010000367.1:0-2488 GCA_035638015.1 Gemmataceae bacterium
GACATACTTCACGCCGTTGACTTCGTGTGTGCATTTCTCGGGGCTGAGGACAATGCGCATATGGTTCCATTGCCCGGCAGGTTTGGTGGCGTCGATGGGCTTGCCCGTGTTCGGATCATTTGCAGGTTGATAGAGACCATAAAGCCAGCCGCACTTTTGCGGGTCGCCGGCTTTGGCGTTGTCCTCGAGCTGAATCTCCGGGCCGGTCGCCCAGGCCGCGCCGCCGTCGTCCGTGACGTGAAACATGATGCCGCTGTTGCCGCCCTCAGAAATGTTGTAGTCGAGCTGCAACTCGAACCAGTCGTATTTGCCGGCGGTGACGATGTCCCCGGCGTTGTGCGGATCGACGCAGGCGATGGTGCCATCCTTGACCTGCCAGCCGGGCTTGATCCCTTCCTTTTTGAAGTTGTGCCAGCCATCGAGGGTTTTCCCATCGAAAAGCAATTGCCAGCCGGCGGCTTTTTCGTCGGCGGTCAAGCTGTTCGCCTTTGCGTCGTCGGCAGCCGTCAGACGCATCGTGGCGGTCGTGGTGGCGGTGAGAAGGAGTGCAAGAATCAGGTGGCGTTTCATGGAGGCGAAGCCTACCGAAATCGCCGCGCGAGGACAAACTGGATTATGCGGCCTCAAAATTTTGGCTGACGAGGATGAAAGCGGCGGCGTGAGGGCAGGCTTTCAGCCCGCGCCTCTCCGAAACAATGACAGGCTGGTGGATGGGCGTCGGGATGACGAAGCACCAGCGGACAGTCTGCCAAAATACCGTGTGTGCGAATCCGAGCATGACGAGAAGAATTAGAAAGGAGCGAGTTTTCTTCGGTTGAGATTAGAAGGTAGCTCCTCATATGCACGGAAATTGCCGGTTCGATGGAGCGCCTTGCTGGCCGCGTTGTCATTTCCTCAAAGCTTTCGTGAAATCAAAATACAGCTCGCGTGGCGAACTTGCAGGAGGGGTCACACTGCTCTTTGTGGTCACGAAGTGATACACCTTGTTGTTGTGAGTGACCGTTCTGCGCGTGGCAACAAGCTGCGGGCCAATGTAGTCCTCCTCTTTGGCCAACGCCTGGTCTTCCGAAACGGCTCTCTTGATGGTGATGGCCTTTTCCAATGAGGAGCCATCTCCACCACCAAAATCTTCCTTCCATGGCGCGTAGAAATGCGCGCCGCAGGGTCCGATGCGGCATGCTGTAAGAAGTGGAACAGCAGCCAGCAGAGCCAGAAACATTCGCACGTAAAGTGATGTTCGCATGGTCAGGCGGCCTAACAAAGAAGGCACGGGATAATATCGGCACTACTGGTGAGCATTGAACAGCCCATTCCTGAAGTAGGTCCGACCCCAATTCTTTTTGCGCCTTTTACTGACCCCGCTTTTTGACCCTTTTCTCGATTCCTTGACGAAAAAAGAACGGCCAGAAAACTGGCCGCTCCATTGGCATCGGTCGAACTTACTCGTTCTCGATCATCCACACATATTCATCAATGCCCCGTCGGATACCCATCACCCAGCCATCGCGCTGTAGCCGGTTGTAATAAACCGTCAGACACTCGCCACCGAAAAGGCCGGGTGGCTGATAATCCGCGTGCAGGCGCACGTCCCTTGCCGTCTTCAACGCGGTATGACCATGGCCGTCGTTGAGCCAAAATTCCTTGTCCGACAGAAACAAACCGCCGCCATTCCAGCAATCGCCTGTGGCAAACAAACTCATCGCTTATGGAGCAATCCTGTCGTGCACCCTGCTCCAACCAGGCAAACTTTTTTGATTTCGCCCGTCACCTTGTGGAATTAAGCTCCACTCGACGCGCTGATGTCCAAAGATACAAATTCCGACGCTGCCAAGTTCAACCGGCATGATTACGCTTTCAACACGACGCATTGGAGCGTCGTGATCGCCGCCGGAGATGTCGCGTCGACGAATGCTCAGGCCGCACTTGAGGAGCTTTGCCGCACGTATTGGTTTCCATTGTACGCTTACGTGCGCCGCGGCGGGCGCACTCCCGAGGAGGCGCAGGATCTGACGCAGGAGTTTTTTCTTGGGCTCATCCTGAAACAATCGATACGCATGGCGGACCCGGCTCGCGGCAAGTTCCGAACTTTTCTGCTCACGTGCTTGAAAAACTTTTCGAACAATGAATCGGATAAGGCACGCGCCGCCAAACGGGGAGGCGGACAAGCTCCTTTTCCACTGGAATTCGATGATGCTGAGCAGCGCTACCTCGCCGAACCTGCGAGCGACCTGACGCCAGAGCGCTTATTTGATAAACGCTGGGCAGTGGCGGTCGTGGAACGCGCGCAGGCCCGGCTGCGGGAGGAATACGTCGCGGCGAAAAATCTTTCGCTTTTTGATCATTTGCAGGAGCAGGTTTGGGGCGAGAGGTCGGAAACCTACGGAGAACTGGCGACACGGCTGAATACAACAGAAGTCGCGCTGCGAGGGGCGGCGCACCGGATGCGAAATCGTTTTCGCACGTTTCTCCGCGAGGAGGTCGCGCATAC
>DASRAT010000368.1:0-2449 GCA_035638015.1 Gemmataceae bacterium
GTCGAAGTCGACACCGAAGGGGCCGTTAAGCTTCACCTCGGTCGCGGGGGCCGGGCCGGTTTTGCTGCCGCCGCCAGCGACGAGAACGAGCTTGTCGGCTTGCACGGCGGTGGGAGGGAAATAAATCGATAGCGCAGCCGACGCCAAAACCAGCAAAGATCGATTCATGGGGATCTCCGTAAGATAGGATTCCAAGAGTCAAGCCGCTTGCGGCTTAGCATACGAGGCAGGTGCCCCATGCACGAGACCTTTGACCATACCGCCGATCTGGGTTTGCGTATTCGAGCACCCAATCTCGACACCCTCTTTGTCGAAGCCGCCCAGGCCCTGTTTGCCACCATCGTCACCGACCTTGACACCGTGAAACCCACCGTTCGCCGTGACGTAAATCTGCCAGCCGACGACCGTGAATTTCTGCTTTTCGACTGGCTCAAACAACTCCTTTATTGGTGGGACGCTGAACATCTGCTGTTCGGCAAATTTGCTGTCCACGTCACTGACGCGGGCTTGACAGGCAGCGCCTGGGGTGAACCTCTGGATCGCGCACGGCATCAGTTAGAGCACGAAGTCAAGGCGATCACTTATCACGGCCTGCGCGTGGAGCCGGACGGTGACGGGTGGTTAGCCGAGGTGATTGTGGACATTTGAAGGATGGAGAGCGTCATGGCGAAGGAGAGTTACAGCGGTCCGCTCGAAAAAGTGGACGATTGCTGCTACCGCATTCCCAAGAGTTACAAGGAAGGCATGCGCGTCGACGGCATGGTCTTCGCCGACGATGTCCTGATGCGCACTTTGCGGCATGACCAGGCTCTCGATCAGGTTGCCAATGTCGCGTTTTTGCCGGGCATTCAGAAGGCTAGCCTGGCGATGCCGGATATTCATTGGGGTTACGGTTTTTGCATTGGCGGCGTGTGCGCGACCGATCCTGATGAGGGCGGCGTCATTTCGCCGGGCGGGGTTGGCTACGATATTAACTGCGGCGTCCGACTGTGCCGCAGCAATTTGTTCTACCGGGACGTGAAGGCTGGACTGACGGAGTTGATCGATGCGCTTTTCAAGAACATTCCGACGGGCGTTGGCCGTTCCGGCAAATACTCGTTCAAGGGTAAGGAACTGGAACGGCTGCTCGCGGAAGGCGCCAGCTACGTCATTGAGCGTGACCTGGGTGAAAAACGCGATGTCGAATACACCGAGGCCCACGGCCGGCTTGACGGGGCCGATCCGGGTTTGGTCACCGATCACGCCAAGGATCGCGGCGCTCAGCAGTGCGGCACGCTCGGCTCGGGCAACCATTTTTTGGAAGTACAGGTCGTCGATCAGATTTTCGACGAGGCGGCGGCTCAGGTGATGGGCCTGCAAAAAGACATGGTTTGCGTCATGATCCACAGCGGCTCGCGCGGCCTGGGTTACCAGGTCTGTGACGATGCCCTGGCGATGCTGCGCAAAGCGCCGGAGAAATATGGCATTCACCTGCCGGACCGTCAGCTCGCCTGCGCGCCGATCGACAGTCCCGAGGGCAAGAAGTACATCGCTGCCATGCGGGCGGCGGCCAACTTCGCCTGGTGCAATCGGCAGTTGTTGATGCAGCAAGCCCGCGAGGTTTTCGCTGACGTTTTTGGGCAGACCTGGCAATCGATGCAGATGAACCTCATTTACGATGTGTGCCACAACATCGCCAAGTTCGAGGAGCACACGGTCGGCAAAACGACCAAGCGTGTTTGGGTGCATCGCAAGGGCGCCACGCGGGCTTTTCCGCCGGATCATCCGGAGATTCCGTCGATGTACCGCAAGATTGGGCAGCCAGTGATCATTCCGGGCGACATGGGCCGCGCGAGCTGGGTGCTGGTCGGGCAGCCGGGCAGCATGGAGAAAACGTTTGGCACCACGTGCCACGGAGCGGGCCGGGCGATGAGCCGGACACAGGCGATCAGGGAAGCGGCGGGCCGGCGCATCGACAAGGAATTGCTGGCCAAAGGGATTATCGCTCGCGCTCAGAGCCACAAGGGCCTGGCGGAGGAGCAGCCCAAGGCTTACAAGAATGTCGATGAGGTGGTCGAGGTTGTTCACAAGGCGGGGCTGTCGCGCAAGGTGGCGCGAATGCGGCCGATTGGCGTTATCAAAGGTTAGCGATTAAAAACTAACCACAGAGGCACAGAGACACAGAGAAGAAAACCAACCTCTTCTCTGTGCCACTGTGGTTATCACTTCCACCTGTTCCGATTGTAACGCCTCGCCAAAACGCGGTTTTCTGCACATTTTTCACAACTCCAGTCACAAACGCCCGCCCCGCGCATACGGGGATGTGTCACCCAAGCCGGTCAAACGAATGTCGTCCAGCCGGTAACTTTCACAATCCAAGCGGGCCAATGGCCTGCTGTAACAAACACTGGAGTTTTCCCATGATTCGTGCAATTGTCATCAAGGTGTCAGCGGCGTTGGCGGCCCTTTT
>DASRAT010000369.1:0-5830 GCA_035638015.1 Gemmataceae bacterium
TGCTGCCGGGCATCACGCCGGGCAGTGGGCCGGGGCATTTGGGTTTGTTTGGTTACGACCCGCTGGAGCATCAGATCGGTCGCGGCATCCTGGAAGCGCTCGGTATCAATTTTCAGGTGGGCCAGCGCGATGTCGCCATGCGCGGCAACTTTTGCTCAGTTGACGCCAAGGGATTGATCACCGATCGCCGTGCCGGCCGGCCGTCAACAGAGCGCTGCGTGGCCATGTGCAAGCTGCTGCAGGAAATCCGTGTGCCGGGCATTGAGGTGTTTGTGGAGCCGGTGCGGGAGCATCGATTTGTCGTCGTATTCCGTGGCGACAACCTAGGCGATGCTGTTAATGACACCGATCCCCAGCAAGTCGGCGCCAAGCCACTTCAGGCAGCTGGCGGCGATGATCCGTCACGTAACACGGCAACGGCGGTTAATCTTTTTGTGGCCGCGGCCGCCAAAGTGCTCAAGGACCAGGCGCCCACCAACATGGTCACCTTGCGCGGTTTTGCCCGTTATCCCAAGATCGACACCATGCAAGAAGTGTATGGCATCAAGCCTGTGGCCATCGCGGTTTATCCGATGTACAAGGGCCTGGCCCGCCTGGTCGGCATGGACATCGCCGACGCCGGGGCCACGCTGGGCGACCAGATTCAAACCCTGGGCAAACTGTGGAACCAATACGATTTCTTCTTTTTGCATTACAAGTACACCGACAGCACGGGTGAAGACGGCAACTTCGCGGCCAAGGTGGAGATGATCGAACGGCTGGACGCCGAGCTGCCGCAAATCAAGAAATTGGAGCCGGACGTGTTGATTGTGACCGGAGATCACTCGACGCCAAGCACATTGCGTTCTCACAGCTGGCATCCAGTGCCGGTGATGCTGTGGGCGAGAACTTGCCGGCCTGATCCCGTGGTGGAGTTTGGCGAGACTTACTGTTTGCGCGGCGGATTGGGGCAGTTTGAGGCGAAGTATCTGATGCCGTTGGCGTTGGCCCATGCGGGACGCTTGGGGAAGTATGGGGCGTAGCAATTGTCTTTGTCATAATCGTAGGTTAGCACCTTTTGATCCCATGCCTCCTGCGGTATACTGGCGGCGGAACGCGCCAGCCCCGAAACAAGGAGCAACAACCGTGACCATTTCCGCCCAAGCCACCTACGAAAATGGGACTCTCGTGCCGGACAAGCCTCTGCCGCTGAAGGAACATGAGAGGGTAAACATAACGATTCAACCGGCACTTAGCGTAGCAAGGCAAACAGCTGGCATGGTCCCCTGGACAGGCGACATTGAAACGCTCGAGCGCATCGCATGCGATCCGGAATTCGGCATCATGGAGTCGCCATGACTTTCGGCGACCTCCAATCCGGCGACGTGGTATTCGTGGATGCAAACGTGCTGATCTACCACTTCACAAACCATCCCAAATACGGCGCTGCTTGCACCACGCTTTTGGAAAGAATTGAGCAAAAGGATCTCCAGGGATTCACTTCCGCGCATTGCCTTGCCGATGTGGCCCATCGCGTCATGACGGTGGAAGCCATGGGTCGGTTGGGCTGGCCTGCATCCCGTTTGGCGGCCAGGCTCAAGAAACTCCATGCTGAGATTCCGAAGCTAAAACTCTATCAACAGGCAACCGCCAAGGTTGGGCAAATGGGAATCCAAGTTCTTCCCACATTTGAGCACCTCGTGTCGGCGGCGACCAAAATCAGTGAACAATTTGAGTTGCTGACGGGTGATGCGATCATCGTTGCAACGATGAACCAAGAGGGTTTGAACCGAATTGCGAGCGAGGACAGCGATTTCGACCGCGTTCTGGGGCTGACTCGCTATGCCCCTGGATGATGTAGTGATACAAGGCTTTGGTTGAATGGCGGCTCAAATTCGCCGCGCTTTGAGCACCCGCGGATGTCCCGAATAATCGCGCACCGTGTCCGCCAACACATAGCCGCCGTGAGCCGTCAACCTTTCCCTTGCCCGTTCCTCCTGCGGCGCTCCAATTTCGACAATGAGCCAACCGCCGCTCGTCAAAAAAGCAGTGGCAGCTTCAATCAAACGGTCAAAAATCCGATAGCCGTCCGGCCCGCCGTCAAGGGCCAGGTGCGGTTCGTAATCGCGCACGCCTGGCTGCAAGCGCGCAATCTCCGCGATGGGAATGTAGGGCGGGTTGCTAACGACAAAGTCAAACGTCTCGCCGGCGCCGATCGCGCCGAACAAATCGCCTTTCAAAAATCTGATGCGTTCGCCGACGCCGTGTTTCTCCGCATTGCGCCGAGCGACCGCAAGTGCATCCTCGCTTATATCCACAGCCGTCACGCTTGCGCCCGCATGCCGTTTGGCAATGGCAATGGCAAGATTGCCCGACCCTGTGCCAATGTCGATGATCCGGGGAGCCGTTTGCGGTTTGGCGAGCGCCAGACACTCCATGACCGCCACTTCACTGTCCGGCCGCGGAATCAGCACCGCCGGCGTCACTTCCAACTCCAGCGAAAAGAACTCCTTGCGGCCGACGAGATAGGCGACCGGGCAGCCCTCGATGCGTTTGCGAATTAATTCACGGTAACGCTGGCGGATTTCGTCAGACGCCTCATCACCGTGGCGAACGCCGTAGAGGTCAATGCGTTTGCAGCCGACGGTGTGGGCCAACAACACTTCCGCATCGATGCGCGGCGACTCGCAGCCCTTTTGGGCCAGGAAACTCGCGGTCCAGTTGAGCAGACTGCCGAGGGTCCAGGTTTGCGGCGCGGCGGTAGCGGGCATGCGGGCCTCCAGGAGACTTGACTCCAATCCTTGTCGTCAATCACTTTTTTAAGGCCCGTACAGACTATTACAAGTTCGCTGCCGTGCAAAGGTCAACCGGCAGTTATTTCACGATGCCATTATGTTGCGCGTTGCCGCCCCACATGAACCAACCGTCGTCCTTGCGGTCGCCGGTTTCGATGCAGAACAGCATGCCGTTGCTCGAAGCCACGTAGACTCGTCCATTGGCCACCGCAGGTTGGAAAGTGATGGGCGCCCCGACCGTGGCTCGCCACAGTTCTTTGCCTGTTTCGGCAGACAGGCATATGACCTCGCCCTTGGAGGTGCCGACAAACAGTTTGCCATTGGCGATGGCCGGCGGCGTCACGGCACAATCCACCAGCGTCTCGCCTTTTTTGGGTGGATGCAGTTCTTGCTTCCAGAGGATTTTTTCGGTCTTGGGATCGATGCATTTGACGGTGTCGCCCATGGTGCTAATGAGATTGCCTTTGTAAATGAAGGGCCGCGAGCCCTGGTACGACCAGACACCCGCCACCGTGGCTTGGCCGAGATTGGCCGCGGCCTTGGGCAATCCAGCGGCTGCCGGCGCTGTGGCGAAGCCCACACCGGCATCCTTGGCTTTGTTCCCCTTTTCCACCATACCGTCCTGGCGCTTGGCCATATCCAGATAATCCGCCGGTCGTTTGGTCGCATCGTAAGCTTTGATTTTTCCGTTCGTGTCCACATCGCGTCCGGCCAGGTTCTCCATTTGTTGCTTCACCTCCTTGCCGGCCTTGTCCTTGACAGTCTCCTCGGTCCGCTGGCTGAAATAGAGTTTGCCGTCGAAAACCGCAGGTGAAGACGTGGCGTTTTTCTTTTCGCTCCAGGCCACAATGCCGTCCTTTTCGTTGAAGCAATACATGGTGCCGTCCACGGTCGTCAGGTAAATCTTGTCGCCCTGAATGACCGGGGCGGTGATGATCTCACCGGCAATGGGCTTGGTCCATTGCTCCTTGCCGGTCTTGACGTCGAAGCAGGCAAACACATGACCTCGGTTGCCCTTGCAGTCGGGGTAGGCCATGTAAACGTGGCCCTTGGAGATGGCCGGCATGCTCATGAGCGGATCGCCGAGCCATTTTTTCCAGACCTGTTTGCCGTCCATCGCGATGATGTAAAGCTCGCAACTTTCCGTATTGAACGAAATGTAACCGTCTTCCACCACGGCAGCGGTGGGGCCGTCGTCGCCGGTGTCGAAACGCCAAACCTTTTTGCCTGTCGCGGCGTCAAAGGCATAGAACTCAAAGCTGCCGAAACCGCCACCGATAAAGACCTTGCCGTCCGCGATAGCGGGCGTGGCCAGCGGATGGCCGCCGGGGATGACGACTTTCCAACCGGCCTTGCCTTCCGGCGTCTTGACGGCGACCGGATCGCCAACAGGTTGCGGCGCGGGCCGTTGGCCGGCCTTGATGTCCTGTTGAACTTCGGCTTTTTGCGGAGGTTGAGGAGGTTGACCGAATAGCGTGAGCGACGTGAACAGCAGGGCGGCGACGGCGCCGAAGGCGAGAATACGGACGGACGAGTTGAGTGGCTGCATGTGAGGTTCTCCTCGATGTGCGAAAAAAGCTCCTGGGATGCCGAGCGGCTTACTAAATGACGCCTGAGAGCGTCGATTCTTAACAGGTCGCCAGCGCGGCGGGATTGAATGGTGCTACACAATAAAGACGAGTGGGGTGCGGAGAGAGTTTGGCTGCAGTCTGGATAGTCGCACGTCAAGCCGTCACACCGTGGCGCACAACTTGCCTTATCATCTCCGCCGCCAGCAGTGCCTGGGCCGCCGAAACATCCAAATGCGTCGAAGCCCGCAGGACATACTTGCCAAGAACGTGAATCAGAATACCGCGAGCCTTGAGCGCAGCCGCAATGTCGGCAGCAGTCCCAAGCTCGGGATCGACTTCAAACCAAACCAGGTTAGTCTCCACCTCGGGCGGATCGAGCCGCAAGCCAGGCGAGTCAGCCACGGCCTGGGCGAGGACCTGAGCGTTGCGGTGGTCCTCGGCCAGCCGCTCGATGTGATGTTCCAGCGCATAAAGAGCGCCGGCGGCAATGATGCCGACTTGCCGCATGGCCCCGCCGAACAGCTTGCGAATGCGCCGCCCGCGGGCGACAAACTCGCGCGACCCCACCAGCGCCGAGCCGACAGGCGCGCCCAGCCCTTTGCTGAAACAGACTGAAACGCTGTCAAACGGTGCGGCCCAGTCCGCCGCCTTGATGCCGCTGGCCACAATCGCGTTCCACAGCCTGGCGCCGTCAAGGTGCATGCGCAGATCGTTCTTGCGAGCCCAGGCGCTGATGACCTGGATTTTCTCCAGAGGATAAACACGGCCCCCGCCGCAGTTGTGCGTGTTTTCCAGGCAGATCAGCCGCGTGCGAACCAGGTGCTCATCATCGGGTTTGATCAGCCCCTCGAGCTGGCTGAGATCGAGGATGCCGTAATCTCCCTCCAGGGTGCGACAAGTCACCCCACTATGAACCGCCGGCCCGCCCGCCTCGTAACGATAGACGTGGCAAGTCAGTTCGCACAGCAATTCATCGCCCGGCTGCGTGTGGGCCTTGATGCAAATCTGGTTGGACATCACGCCAGAGGGAACGAACAATGCCGCTTCCTTGCCCAGCATGGCGGCAACCCGCTCCTGCAAGCGATTGACTGTGGGATCATCGTCGAAAACGTCATCACCCACCTCGGCGGCGTGCATCGCCGCACGCATGGCGGGCGTGGGCCGCGTGACGGTGTCGCTGCGCAGATCGATCACGGATTTGTCGGACATCTTGGGTTCCTGGACCTAGATTGCGTTCGTTTCAATTATTTCTCCCGGTCGAGCAGCACCCAGCGCTCCGGGGCGATCTGCTTCATGAATACTTTGCGTGCCGCCAGCCCTTTCAGTGTGGCCACGGCATCTTTGCCGTTTTCCGTCCATTCCCCTTCTTTTTCAAAGCGCTGTAATTCCTTGAGTTTGGTGGGGTCGTTTTGAAAGTTATCGGCGATGGTTTTGACCAGCTCGTCGAAGGCCAATGATTGTTTTTGCTCATTGCTCAAACCGCCG
>DASRAT010000370.1:0-3546 GCA_035638015.1 Gemmataceae bacterium
GACGCCGTTGCACTGGCGTCGCTGGGCACTGTGGCTGATGTGGTGCCCTTGCACGACGAAAACCGCATATTTGTCCGCCACGGCCTGGCCCGGCTCAAGCAAAACCCGCCGCTCGGCTTGAAGGCCTTGATGGAGTCCGCCAAGCTCCACGAGAAACCGGCGCTGACCGCCACCGACATCGGCTTTGGCATTGGCCCACGTCTCAACGCCGCGGGCCGGCTCGGCAGCGCCCGACTCGCCGTCGAATTGCTGACCACCCTTTCGCCGCAACGAGCGACAGAATTGGCGCAGTGGCTGGAGCAACAGAATCTCCAAAGGCAAACCGCCGAACGCCACATCTTCACCGAAGCCCGGGACATGGCCCAGCAGCAACAGCACGCCTCATCGCCGGCGCTGGTTCTGGCCAGCGCGTCGTGGCACGTTGGCCTTATCGGTATTGTCGCCGGCCGCCTCATGGAAACACTGGGCCGGCCGGTGCTGATGATCTCGCTCCGCGAAAACGGCACGCCGGCATCGGGTTCTGGCCGGTCTATCCCTGGCTTTCGCTTGCACGAAGCCCTGCAAACTTGCACTGATCATCTCATCAGCCACGGCGGCCACGCCACAGCGGCGGGGTTCAAGATCGTCGCAGAGCGAATTGACTCGTTTCGATCCCACTTTTGTCAGGTTGCAGCCCAGCAGCTTGGCGCCCAGCCACCTGCGCCCAAGTTGACTTTGGACGCCGAAGTGCCGCTGGCGGCGCTAACTGCAAAGCTTGTCGAAACGCTTGCCCAGCTGGAACCCTACGGAGCGGGCAATCCGCAACCGCTTTTCTTGGCCGGCGACTTGCAGGTCATCGGCGAGCCAAAAAAGGTCGGCGGCGGCGAACGGCATTTGAGCTTCCGCGTTCGCCAGGAGCGGACCGAGATGAAAGTCATTGCTTTCGGTATGGCCGACCGAGCGGAAGAATTAATGTCAGCCCAGGGGAAATGCTGTTTGGCATTTACGCCCAAGATCAACGAATGGCAGGGCTGGCGAAGAGTGGAGTTGGAAGCGCGGGATTTTCAGGCGGGAGCGAGGGCTAGGTTGGGGTAAGCTGATGAAGTTACATCTCCTCAGTTGGCAATTCTCCAAAGGCCACGCCGTCGTAAATGTCAGCCAGCCGAAGGGTGCAACCAATCGATGGAATCTCCACGATCGCATCCAACCCGATGGATCGGCGAAATGACCAAATGCCATCTTGTTGTCGGGAATAGTGCTCGACCTGCGGTTTGTCCTGTGAAACCAACAAATAGTCAGTCAACGTTGGGTTCCACGTTTGGTAGCGAGTGCATTTTTCACCCCGGTCGAATGCTTCCGTGGAGGGCGACAGGACCTCGACAATACATTTGGGGTTAAGAATGACATCCTTGTACGCATCGTGAAATTCGCGCTCCCCGCAAACGACCACAATATCGGGATAGGAAAACATGCCTCTCGTACCACGGCCCGTCATCGGCACAGGGCCGCTTCGGACCTTGGTGTCTTTGGTGCGCAGCCGGCAAGGTTTACCTTTCAATTGGTTGCCCAACGACAAAATGGTGTTGACACTAACGTCGCCGTGTTCGTCGCTTTCGCCAGCCATTAAATAAACCTCGCCATCGAGGTAAATGTGCCGCTCTTGGGAGGCACGCTCCATGGCCAGGTATTGATCCACGGTGAACAGATTTTTCACCTGTTCGAGTTGCAATTTTGGGACAGCGCTCATCGCTCCGGCTCCTCCAAGGGCGCCATGGTGATTTCTCTTGCAAGTTTACCAGATGTTCCCACAACTTGCAGACAAATCTTACAACTATTGGTGTGCCGTCCGATGAAAATGCACATGCTTCCACACCCCCTCTTTCCGCTGCCAAACGCGTGTCTCGTCAAAACTCGTCACCGCCGGTTGCCCGTCAGGCCCGATACGTTGATTCAACCGCCCATAGGTCACAACCGCCACATCACCCATGACACGAACGCGCGGTGCGCATAGCGTCGTGTGATGCGGCCCACGGGCGCCGCCAAGGCGGAAATAGAAACGGTGGAACTCCAGGCCTTCGACAAGCTGCCCATGCGCCTCCGGTTCGAACGCGGTTAATCCGGGATCACAGAGTTTTTCGTAAGTTGCCCAATCGCCCTGAGCGATGGCGTCTAAAAGGCGTTGGTTGAGGTCGAGCAGTTCTTGAGTTGCGGTGTCGGTTGTCATGTTGGCGGTCCTCCGTGGCGTGCAAATGATAAGATGACATTGAAATCGCTTTTCGGTCACAGTGAAGGTACCACAGGCATGACGGCATTCAACCCCCCTTGGATCGTATATGTTGACGACCGCGACTTCGAGCGCGAGGTCGTGGCCGTGTCGCACGAGCGCGCGGTGGTGGTTGATTTCTGGGCGCCATGGTGTGGCCCTTGCCGGGCCTTGACGCCGATTCTCGAAAAGGTCATTGGCCAGCACAAAGGCGAGGTGGTGCTGGCCAAGGTCAATATCGATGAAGCGCCGAACCTGGCGACACAGTTTCAGGTTCAGGGCATCCCACTTGTGATCGCGTTTCGTGACGGCAAACCGGTCGCGGAGTTTGACGGCGTACGGCCCGAGCCATTTGTCCAGCAGTTTGTGCAAAGCCTCATGCCCACCGAAGCGGACAAATTGGTGGCGCTGGCGCGAACCCTGGAAAACAGCGATCCGGCCCAGGCGGAACTGACCTATCTGCAAGCCCTGGATCGTGATCGCCGCAATCAAGCGGCTGCCCTCGGGTTGGCGCGGCTTTTTATTGCGACCGGCAAAGAGAAAGAGGCGCTGATTCTGTTGGAGGATGTTGACCCATCGGAGGAAGTGGAAAAACTCAAAGCGGTTGCGGGTCTACGGCAGGCGGCTCGCCCATTCGCTGATGAAGCGGCTTTGCGCGAGCGTGTCCAAAAGGAACCCAAGATCGCAACGGCGCGCTATGAGTTGGGCTGCGTTTTGGCGGCGAAGGAGCGGTATCCCGAAGCCCTGGAGATGCTGCTGGCGGCGGCGGAGGGTGATCCGAAATTAGCCTCCTCGGCAGTGCGCGAGGCAATGGTGAAGATTTTTCAGATCGTTGGTTTACATAGCGCCTTGGCGAATGACTACCGCAACAAGCTGAGCACGTTGCTTTATTGAGAAACGCAGAAACACTTACCAGCCTTCCAGCAGATTCTCCAACTCCGCACGCAGCTCGTCGCGCTCCTGGCGCGTCCAGTCGAGGTCAAAGTTCAAATACTTGGCCTCAAGTTGCAGCCGATCGACTGCTTCCTGAGCCATCTCAAACAACCTACCTTGCAAACAAATGAAGTGACAAATCTTGTCGCACAACGGCAACAGTTTGTCCCGAACGCTGCGCGGCAACTGCTCGACCTGCTCGCGTAGCGTTTTGATGTCATGGGGCAGGTAGTCCGTGCTGGGAGTCGAGGAATGCATCGCGGTCATGGGCTGCGTCCTTTGGGCAGGGAAGGAAACGTTGATGGCCCTATGGAAAAGCAATTGGCGGGCCATTGTCTGCGGATTCTTGGCCTTTTCCTTATCTTTTGATG
>DASRAT010000371.1:0-2872 GCA_035638015.1 Gemmataceae bacterium
CCGAGCGTGTCGGCCGCTTCCCCATGAACAAGCAACGGCGTCAACATCTTCATCGGCAAATCGACCAACACCGCTGTGATTGCACGCACGTCACCGAGCGCAAAGGCTCACCGCAGACGCTGGTCTGCACCAAGACGCAAAACTCCTACGAACGCAGCCGCAAGCAATATGAGGTCGATCAAGTCGTGCTTGGCGAACTGGAAAGATTCGAACGCAAACCATCTTCGCGCCGAATCAGGAAATCATCTTAGCCGCGATTGGCTGGAAATGCTGGGGGCAAATTGGGGGCAGCACTGCCCGTGCAAACCCATCGTGAGTACAATACAGACGAAGCATGGATATCGCGGAAAGTGCGGTTTTTCCAGCCTTTTCGATGTAAAAGCGAGGCAGGAGCGATGTAAGCCCAATCCATCATGGGCAGCTTCGAATCCCTCCCTCTCCGTTTTGTAATCCGATGCAGGTTGATGCAGACTGGCGCGAAGAGCCCCGCTTTTGTCGGGGTTTTTTGCGTTTTCTAGCCTCCTCGTTATCGCGGTCTGCTTCCCATTTTCGGGGCAATTGGTGCGGAACCGTGCCCGCAATGTGCGGCGGCAATGGCCGGGACTGCCCAAAACCGGGATCGGCGGCAGCGACAGGATCGCCGATGTCTGGTCGTCATAGGCACCGGCGTACAAACATTCACCGTGAGGTCCAACGCAGAACCGGGCGCTGGAACTTAAACGTCTATCTATTTTGTCTCCAATTTCAGGTTCATGGTGTTTTCACCCTTGGTCGCGGTGAAGGTCAACGTCGAGAGTATCGGCGCCGTGTATTGTAGGGGAATGGTCAGGCGCTTTTCGCCTGGCTCAGCCGGCGTGGTCGTCTCCTCCACGAGGACTTTATATTCCCCCGGCGGAAAGCCTTTGTGGAAGACGAAGCTGCCGTCTTTCATGATGTTGGCGGAGTAACGCTTATCCGTCACGCTCAGAAACGTGACAAAGCCGTGAGTAAGCGGCTGGCCGTCGATGGTCACAACGCCTTTGACGCGAGCCATGTTGGGATCGGGCACAAACGGCGCCTTCTTGCCTGGCTTGGTGTCCTCAACTTTTTTTGGCTCGACTTTTGGCTCGACGATATCACCGCGCGTGCCGCCCACGGCTTCCATGACAGCCGCCACGTCATTGGTTTTGACGCCGTTCTTTTCCAGAGCTTCCTTGAGGTGCCCGGCCAGAGCGTTGAACTGATCGTCGGTGATGCCCATGCCTTTGTGAACGTCTTTCATGGAAGGCCCTTTGTATTTGTAAGGGCCGCCGGCGGCGTCGCTCACGAAATCGATCAGCGATTTTTTCAGGGCCTGTGCTTTTTGGTCGTCGAGCTTGTATTTGCCGCCTCGCGAGAAATCGACCTTGGGATCCATTGCAGCCGCCGCCATGAAATCGGACAGCACCTTATCGACGCCTTTTTCGCCGCCCAGGCGATCCCAGAGGCTTGCCTTGGCGACAATGCCGGTGCCTGGGTTGATGGTGGCCCGAACGTCGTCCAGCACCTTGCGGAGCGTGTGGGCCTTGTCGTGCATGCGCACCTGTTTGCCGGCATCGGCCAAACCCACGTCGATCTTGGTTTGCAATTGGGGATACTTGCCCAACAACGGCTTGATGCTCCGCAGGGAGCCTTCAAAGAGGCGGTAGCAGCCGGCGTGGTCGTCTTGCTTGTTGAAGATGGTCGACCCAAGGTTGATCACGTCGCGCAAGCCGGCGTCGAGGTTTTTCTCGAAGGACTTGTCATCACCGGGTTGTTCGGCGACCGACGAGCTAGACAGGAGTGCGGCCGTGGCGGCAACGGCCAGGATGAACAAACCGGTCCAGCGATGTTGCTTACGCATGTGAATTTCTCCCCCAAATGCTCGGCGATGGTGTCGTTGTCTCTGCTGCGAATCTTAGAGGCGGCGGCCCGTCAAGGACAGCACGATTTCCTGGTCTTGCACTGTTGGGGCAAGTGCGGATAATAGGGGGACGATGACAATGTGGGCTTGGAAGCCCCCCAATTCCGCGCCAAGCCAGGGAGGGTGCGTTGGCTGATAAATCCTCACAACTCGTTCTCGATGCATTGGGCAAGGCGGCAGTGGACCCCGCGGGCGTGCCGCTTTTCCAGCAAAAGACGGCGGCGGGCCTGTTCGCGGGCACCGCTTTGGCACGCCAGGCTGCGCAGCGCTGCAAGGAGCAAGACCTGCTGCGCGTGGTCCGCACGGAGTCACGCGGCAAAGCGGTGCAGGAAGTGGTCGCCATCACGCCCAAGGGCCTGGAGCATCTGCTCGGCCAATCCAATCCGCGGCAATTGCTTCAAGATCTGGTCCGGGCCGTCGAAGGCCGCCAACAGCAGCTGAACGAATGGATTGCGGCCGCAAAACAAGCGCAAACCAGTATGGACGCGCTCCGCAATTTGGCGTCAGCGGCCTTGGAGCGCCTGGACAACAAGCAGATTCCCGTCGATTGTACCAACGCGATTGTGCAATGTCTGGCAACCTGGAGTGCGTCCAACGCCGCCGAAGATTGCCCGTTGCCGCATTTGTACCGGCAATTGCAGGGTCCAACGATTGGCCAATTTCACGACACGCTGCGCCGGCTTCATGCGGAGCAGCGCATCCATCTTCATCCCTGGACCGGCCCACTTTGTGAGATGCCTGAGCCGCCCTTGGCGCTGATGGTGGGACACGAAATCGCTTACTACGCCAGTTTCCGAACATAAGATCGCTAAGCCGCAAGCGGCTTCCAAGGAGGATTTCTCATGTCCGCTACCGCTGTTGCCCCCGTTATTGATGAACGCACCCTGGAAGTGCTGCGCCGCGTCGGCAATCCGTTTCGCAACTATTTCGCCCGCAATCCCGACGACGAGG
>DASRAT010000372.1:0-3047 GCA_035638015.1 Gemmataceae bacterium
AAAGCATTTCATCAGGTCGCGATGACTGACGAGCCGCAGGTCGCCGCCCTTGCGAATGCGTAAACGCACTTTGTCGCAGGCACGCGGCGGGGAGGCTACAGAAGTGGGTCGGTCCGACAGGGACGAATCCGAAGCCATGTCACCAAAGCCCCACGCAAATGGGGCAAGCGCCGAAGGGCGAGCAAGCCAGCGCCCAAGCGCGGCATGCCGGCCGTGCAGCATCGTAAGTGTGGCGGATTCTGGGGTGGCAGGTGCAAACGACTTCCGTGCGAAGAGCAGAACGGCACGCTCCATAGGAGCGGCTGATCCGGTGTTCGCTGGTTGCCGCTGGGTCAGTGTGGCAAGTTCGTAAGGCCGCGGGCCGACGAGACGCGCGGTCCTTCGGACCGCGGCTAAACGAAACTAGTTCACCACCTCGGGCAGAATCCGGCGGGTTTGTTCCCGCAAGTAATTGTTCACGTCGCGCGCCGTATCTAAGCGGAGCGCCTCCTGGGCAATTTGTGTGGCATCGTCGATGCGTATCGAGCGAATAATTTTCTTGATCTCCGGTATGTTGTGCGGCGTCACACTTAGCTGGCGAAGCCCCATGCCCAGGAGCAATACGGTATAAATCGGGTCGCCGCTCATTTCGCCGCAGACGCTCACCTCGATGTTCGCTGGCGTGGCCCCCTTGAGGACCATTTCCAAAAGTTTCAGCACTGCAGGGTCGCCTGCATTGTACAGGGAGGCCACATTCTCATTGGTGCGGTCGGCGGCCAGGGTGTATTGAACAAGGTCGTTGGTGCCGATGGAGAAGAAATTTACCTCCCGCGCCATCTGATCGGCCAGGATCGCGGCCGATGGGACCTCGATCATCGTGCCAATCGGCAGCTTCCGGTTAAAGGGGATTCCTTCGTCCTCCAGATCCTCTTTGACTTCGGCGAGGATCATCTTGCACTGTCTAAGCTCCAACAGCGTGCTGACCATAGGAAACATGATGCGCACGTCGCCGAAGGCACTTGCTCTAAGGATCGCACGCATTTGCGTTTTGAACAAGGCCAAATTCCGCAAACACAGGCGAACGCTGCGCAGACCAAGGAACGGATTGCGTTCTTCCAGGCCCGAACCGCCGGCCACGGCGAACTTGTCGGCGCCCAAATCTAGCGTACGGATGACCACCGGCCGCGGCCCCAGAGTTTTCAAAACCATCAAATAAGCGTCAAGATGGTCGCTTTCGGTGGGATCGGTGGTTTTATTGAGATAGAGAAATTCCGTGCGATACAGGCCGACACCGTCGGCGCCGCGATCGACGCAGTGGGCAGCTTCCTCGGGGAATTCAATGTTGCCCATCAGCTGCACGCGCGACCCGCACTTAGTCTCGGCGGGCACGTCACGCAGCTCTTCGAGGCTGGTTTCCAACTTCCGCAAGCTTTTGCGGGTTTGTTCGTAATGTTCCTTGGTTTCGTCGTCGGGGTTAAGGATGACCACGCCGCGCGTGCCGTCGACGATGACTTCTTCGCCGCCTGATACATCGGTCAAGAATTTGCCAATGCCGACGACAGCGGGGATTTCGAGTTTGCCGGCCAAAATTGCGGTGTGGCTGGCCCGGCCGCCGGATTCGGTGGCAAAGGCAAAAACTTTGGTCGGGTCGAGCGACGCAGTCTCGCTGGGTGTTAGATCGTGGGCCAGCACGATCACCGGCTCGGTCAGCTGGCTAACTAGCTCGCGGGTCTGGCCCAAGAGATTGCGCAAGATCAGCTTTTCGATGTCAAAGAGATCGGCGGCTCGGAGCATGAGCGAGCCGCCCTTGAGGCTCTCCAGCGCCTTGGCGTGGCGGCGGATGACACGGCTGACGGCATATTCCGCGGCGTGCGACTGCTCCTTGATGAGCCGCTCGACTTCGCGGACGAGGACGGGGTCTTCGACCAGCAAGGCATGAGCGGCGAAGATGGCGCCGTATTGCTTGCCAACTTTGTCGGTGACCGTGTCCTGAATCTCGCGTGCTTCCTTGGCTGCGGCTTGCAAGGCTGCGCGCAGGCGCACCAACTCCGCACCCGCATGATCGCCTTCGATGAAGCGCTGCGGGATGCGGTAACCTTCGTTGTCCAGCACAAGGGCTGGACCGATGGCCACGCCAGGGGAAACGGGAATGCCGCGTTTGATTTCCATTCGGTGAGATCAATGTCAGGGGCCAGATGCCCGGAAGAATGTGTGACAGGATTTCGATCCTGTCCCCCACGACCGGACAGGATCGGAATCCTGTCCTACAGCCGAATCACGGAGTGCCATTTAAGTTGATTCCACGTCCACCCGACTTTCGAGATTGGCCAGCAAATCAACCAAGGCTGCCAACGCATCCGGGGCATCGGGCCCGTCCACTTCCACAATCAGCTCAGTGCCCTTTTCGGCGCCCAGGAGCATCAGGCTCATGATGCTTCTGCCGTCCACCGGTTCCCGGTCGTCGCGCTGGACCCGAACGTTACTGTTGAATCTGGAAGCCAATTCGACAAAAGCCTGCATGGGCCGCAGGTGCAAGCCCTGGGCATTGGTAATCGTCACCTTGCGGCGGAGGGGGCCGCCGTTGGAGGCTTCCGCGCTGTGGTTCATGGGAATCCATTACTCCCAGCGGATTCAAAGGGCATCAAGTGTGGTCCGCCGTGTCCAGTAGATCCCAGATCGCCTCGCGGGATGTAGCTTGCCGAAGCGAGCGCACAAACCCGTCATCGCGCAGGCTGCGCGACACATTTTCCAGTGCCCGCAGATGGTCGCCGGGCCGGTCTTGCGGGGAAATCAACAGGACAAAGACATGCACCGGTTCGCCGTCCAGACTATCAAAACCCACGCCGCCCTTGGACACTGCCACGGTGCCGACCAGACGATCCACCGAGGCGTGTTTGCTGTGCGGAATGGCCACCGCCCTGCCGATGCCGGTTGAGCCTAGCAACTCTCGTTTGAGCACGGCCTTGACAATATCATCCAATTCGCCGCCCTTGAAATACCCCGCGTCGCGAAGGCTGGTCACCATCTCGCGGATGACCGCCTCCTTGGCGTTGGCCTTGAGGTCAGGG
>DASRAT010000373.1:0-8913 GCA_035638015.1 Gemmataceae bacterium
AACCACCCCCGAAAGATATACCTGACCCTGTTTGACCTCGTAACGCAAGCGGCGATAGCGCTCATCCCCTTGCACCAGGCTTTGCACAGCACTGGAGATGGCAGCGGCATCGAGCGGTTCGGCGGGCTTGCCTGTCGGGTCTGGTTTTGGACGCGACACCGGTTCGCCCGCACCTGGACCTGGTTGGGCAACCTTATGCGGCAGCAGTTCCACGGCCGGGCCTTGCTGGGTAGCCATCGGTGTTTTGATGGGAATCCACCCACCCATCGGCGTCGCCTGGGAATTGCCGGCTGCGGGTACGATGATAGGCGGAACTGCCGCGGGCGGCGGCTGGACGATCTGGGCCGGTCCCGGATAGGTCGACAACGTCGGCAGCGGCAGAGGCTTGCCCATGTCCTCGAATTGCACCGTCATCTTGTCGCGGACCTCTATCAGATCGGGCACTTTCTTGGCAGTCTCCAGTGCTCGCCGCGCCAGGTCGCGCGTGGGAACCGGCCCGCTCAGCGTCGCCACGCGGTCCTTGACGCGGACAATCAAGTTCAAGGATTCGAGTCGCGAATCCTTGGCCAAAGCCGCACGGACCGCGACTTCGTGTTGCAAGTCGCGCAGGTCCGTGTCGGCCGCGCCGGCGCGCAGGATGCCGGCGCCCCCCAAAAACAACAAGACCAGCAGGCCTCGCGGTAAGCCTAGCCAACCGCCGCGAACAGCCCCGGCGCGTACGCCGATCGGACAGATTCGGGATTGTGTTGCCATGACTTGTTTCTCATCAGAGGGGCGTCGGAGATGTGCCGCTTGGCCCCTGTTCTATTGTGCTTGGTGCGACTTCAGAAAAAAACTGAACGATGGCGAAGATTGTCGAAATAGGCTGGAAGCCTGGAAAGAGGTGACGTTAATAGCTGGCGTTCCGGGGAGTTGTTGAACTAACCACCGAGGCACAGAGACACAGAGGAGTTTTTGTGAAGTTTTGTCCGCTCTGTGTCTTTGCGTCTCTGTGGTTTGTTATTACTCAGTTAAACTGCAACGACGGCGCAAGCCTTGACGGACTCGCATTCTTTGTGACACAACAGAAGCGCGTCGCGTGCTAGCTCGGCGCTGAGCAAATCGGGGGCACGGCCGGCGCGAACGCCGTCAACCGCAGCTTGCAATTCGGCGGTGAAAGCCGTTGTCGCATCGCCGGCGTCGAGCTTTGGTTGTTCAACTTTACCGTCTGCCGTCAGCACCGTCACAGGGCACAGACCCGATTCAAAGATCAGGGTTGCTCGCTCCAGGTAGATTTCATAGCCGTGAACAAACTCGCGGCCCTTTTGCGCCAGCGCACCGCTGGAGCACGAGACGGCGGGGCCACCGGGACCATAGAGATACTGCGTGGTCAGGTATTGCACGCCGCCATTTTCAACAATGCCGGAGGAGAAGACTCGCTTCGGCACGGCGCAAACCAGGCCGATGAAGTGGGTGTCGTGGATGTGCAGGTCCACCGCGGGGCCGCCGGTCTTGGCGGCGTCACCGATCTCGGCCGACCAATCGGGGCGCGAGATGACGCGCTTGAAATGGGCACCCAGCACTTTGCCATGGCGGCCTGAGCGAATCGCGTCGGCAGCGAAAGCAAACTCGGGGAAAAACGGCAGCACATGTGCGACCATCAGCACTTTGCCTGCTTTGGTGGCAACTTTCACCATGGCGTCGGCATCTTTGGGATCGAGGGCGATGGCTTTTTCCACCAGGACATGTTTACCGGCTTGGAGTGCGCGGATGGCGGTCTCGGCATGCAAGTGCGTAGGGTTGCAGATGTCCACAAGATCGACGGCCGGATCGGCGAGCAGTGCGTCGAGATGATCGAATTTCTTGACGGCCGATAGATCCATGACTTCGCCACGTGGCCCGAAGTTGCCGCGGATGTCGCGCCAATCACCAGCCAGTTTTTTGGCATCACGGCTGCAAATTGCAACGACACGGCCGTCACGCAAGCCGCGCGCCGCCAGGTAATGGATCATGCCCATGAAACCGATGCCGACCAAGCCAATGCCTACCATGTGCTCACCTTCTTCTCGTTCCCAGGCTCTGCCTGGGAACGCACTGCCCGCGAGGCTCTTCCTCGCTCCGCGCTCGTTAATGTCGTCAAACTCGCTGCCACCGCTTCGTCCGGCGAAAAGGCCCCGTCTTGCCCGCTCAATTCCGTTGACAGTATCCCCCGCCACTTTACACTAAAGGTACAGGTCGTTTGCGAGCTTTATCGTCGCCCGGTCCCTTCTTTCGCTGAGGTCTCTCATGGCACGTCGTCCCACCAAGCCGCCAAGCACCAGCCCCAACAAGGTTTTGGTGATCTTCCTGGTGTTCTTCGTATTGACCAACATCGGCACCGCCGTGTGGGTTTACACGGCCTACAAGGAAAAAGACAAGTGGGACACCGCGGCCAAGGACAAGGATAAGAAGCTCAAGGAAAACGAGCAAACGCTGGAGTGGTTCAAGTATCAAACACACGAACTAATGGCCGCCGTCGGCGACCCCAAGTTCTACGACAGACCGGACGCGGTCAAGACGTGGAAGGAAAATCGCGCGTCCTTCGCCAAGGAGGATAAATCCAAAGGCGCGGAAGGCCAGGAGGATAGCCGCTTCGCCCCGGAGAAATTCAAAAACGAAGAAGGTGATCAAGCTTTCTTTGACTTGTTAAGGAAGACTATCGAGCCGCAACTCGGCGGCTACAAGGACGGTTATGCCAAAAAGTATCGCGACATCAAAGCCCCGCTGGACGATGCAATTAACACGCTCCAAAAGCAGCTCGCCTCGGAAATGAAAAAGAACGCCGAATTGCAGCAGGCCTTCGTCGCCCTGGAAAAGAAGCAAAAAGACGCCCGCGACGACATTTTGAAGCAGATTCAAGCTGGCAACTCCAAAATCGTGGATACGCGGAAAGAAACCACCGACACGATGAACAAGCTCATCCTGCAAAACGAAGATTTGCGAAAACAAATCAGCGATAAGGATGACATAAACGCCAAGGCAGTAGGCGAACTGTCCCTGAAAATCACCAACTTGAACGCCAAGCTCAAGTTCCAGGAGGAACTGAGCCAAAGCCCCAATCGCTTCGGCGGCGGCGACCCGCATGCGCTGGTGCTGGACATCTCCACGGGCAAACCGCTCTGGGACACGCCGCGGGCCAAGATCATTCGCGTCGATGAGTCGGGCAAGAAGATCTACATCGACAAGGGCTCCAAGGACGGCGTTAAAACCGGCTTGACTTTCACCGTGTTCGCCGCCGGCGCCAATGGCCGGGCTGCTGGTGAGTTGAAAGCCACGGTCGAAGTGATCCGCGTCGAAGACGGCCAGATGTCGCTGTGCAAAGTCAACACGTTTTACGACGCCGACGGCCGGGAGATTGCCGTGACCGAGGCCACACCGAGCAAACTCTTCCGCGAAGGCGGCAGCGCCCTCAAGGCGGGCGACCTGCTCTTCAACCTGTGCTGGGGCACGCACGTGGCCATCGTCGGCATCGTTGATCTCACCGGCGCCGAGGTCAAAAGCCCGGCCGCCCAGATGGACCACCTCAAGGAGTTCATGCGCCATCTGGAACACAAGGGCATGGTCATTGACGCCTACACCGATCTGCGCGACGGCAAGCTCGTGGGCGAGATCAGCAACAAAACCAACTACATCATTCGCGGCCAGAACGCCACGAAGCTCAAGGAAGGCGACGACGACGCACGTGTCAAAGCGATCAACGGCATCATCAGCGCCGTCCGGGGCCAGGCCCAGGATCGCGGCCTGTTCATCATCTCGGGCGAGAATTTCGCGGTGGTGACCGGTTATCGCCGGCCCGGCAGCGCCGATGCCGTGCAGACGTTTACCTTCACGCCGGCGCGACCGGCCAGCGCGCCGCCAAGCAAGACCGATCCACCAAAGTGAAAATGGCAGTGGACGGCCTTCCCAGGCCGTCCAGAGCAAAAGGACGGCCTGGGAAGACCGTCCCACAAAATCATACCTGTGGCTCCGCTTGCCCACAAAGCAGGCACAGCACTGCCATCCGCACGGCCAGGCCGTTGGTCACCTGCTGCAAGATGGCGGAGTGTTGCCCATCGGCCACGTCAGGCGTGACCTCCACACCGCGATTGATCGGCCCCGGCGCCAGCAGCAAGACCTCCGGCCGCGCGCGTTGCAATCGCTCACCGTCAACCCGGAACAGTCGTGCATATTCCGAGATCGACGGGAACAACCCACTTCGCTGCCGCTCGAATTGAATTCTGAGCATGTTAATGACATCGCAGCGCGGCATGATGTCGTCCAGCCGGTGCGATACCTCCACGCCCAACTGCGTGATGGATTGCGGCACGAGCGTTGGCGGTCCGCACACGATCACCTTGGCCCCGAGCTTGAGCAAGCCGTGAATGTTGCTGCGGGCGACGCGGCTATGGGCAATGTCGCCTACCAGGCCGACCGTTAACCCTTCAATCTTCTTCTTATGCCGGCGAATCGTGAAAATGTCGAGCAGCCCTTGCGTGGGATGTTCGTGCGCCCCGTCGCCGGCGTTGATGACGTTGCACCCCAGATTCTTGGCCAAGAGGTGCGGCGCTCCGGGCGTCGAGTGACGGACAACCATCACATCGACGCCCATCGCCTCGATGTTTTTGGCGGTGTCGATAAAGCTTTCGCCCTTGCTGAGGCTGGAGCTGCTGGGCGTGAAGTCGAGAGTGTCGGCGCTCAGACGGCGAGCGGCCAGGCTGAAACTGGTGCGCGTGCGCGTGGACGGTTCGAAGAAGAGGTTAACCATAACCTTGCCCGCCAAATCGGTCCGCTTCTTGCGGCGCTCGCGGCCGGTAGTCACGAAGTTTTCGGCGCTGTCGAGAACCATCTCAATTTCCTGGCGGCTCAGGTCTTCCAGGCCCAGCAAATGGCGCTGGGTCCACACTCGCGGCGGCGCTTCTCGGCTCATCGTGGCGACGGACATGGCATCGGCTCCCTGTGGAGTGCGGCGACTTGTCGCCGCTTTGTAATGCGGTGAAGGCAATCCTCGGTTGCAAGTCGTTCGAAAGCGGCGACTCGTCGCCGCGCACTACACCGCGGCCAAAACTTCTTCGATCTGTTTGACGCAAAAGCTCAAGGATACTGCCGCCATTTGGAAATTAGTGTGATCCGACACCTTTTTGTAATCCTGGGCGAAATACTCGGCCACGCGCCGCAGTTTTGACAGCTTGCCCTTGGCCCGGTGCAGATACTCTGCTGCGTCCTTGCTTTGGTAACTCGGCTCGACGGCGCGGATGTAATCGAAGATCATCCGGTGGACCTCGAGCATCTCCTCGTCCTCTTGCACTTCATCGGCGTGCTTTAGGAAATTGCGAACCATCCAGGCGTGCGCCAAGATGAGATTAATGCGCTCCATGGCGTCGGCGGCGGTCACGGCTTGATCTCCACTTTGGCGGGCGGCGGCGTCTTCGGGGCGGACGCCTCGGCAACTTCCTTGGAATAGAGCACCAGGGCCGCTCCAGCGCCGACCAGGATGATGCCCACCCACAACAGCGGATGCGGCATTTTCAGGCCAAAATGAAACGGCTCACCTTTTTCCGGATGCCAGAGCATGCTGACTACGACGTTAATGACCGGCGCCAGCCCGAAGATCAGCGGGGCAATGTAAACCTTGTAGGCGTTCGGACTCGCGGGCTCCAAGGCATTGCCCGCCTCAACCGCGGCCTTGGTGGCGAAGATAACGCAAATGGCGCCGACTGCCCCGGCAACGCCAGCCAATCCCGAGAAGACGAGTCCCGTCGAATTCACCGCGGGCCAGCTTTGCACACCTGTCATAAACAAGATCACTGGCAACACCACGCCGATGGCGAAATAAGCAGCGCCGACGCACAGTACTGCCATCAAACGGGCGTTGGGTTTGCCGCCCAATTCATTGCCGCCGTAGAAAATGATCGGCACATAAGTCCCCCACGCCAGGCCCGCCAAGGCCACGTACATCAGCCATTCGTATTTGCCCATCGTGTCAATTCTCCGTTATTCCCGCCGCAGCGCCGCCAACAACGGCGTCCGCAACGTCATTGTCACTGCCATGCCGCCTGCCGCCAGGCCGACGACAACCACCAAGCCAAGCAACAGCAGTATCTTCAGTTGCAATACCGTTCCTGCCTGGCTCACTACAAACGGGGCTACCGCCACAAAAGCCGCGGCGCAGCCAAAGGTCAATCCCAGCATCAAGAGCCAGGCGTTTTCCGCCAGCACCAGCCAGCCGAGCGCAGACCGGCGAAAACCCAACGCACGCAGCAAAGCCAGCTCGCCGCGCCGTTCCCAAACGCTGCGTACCAGGACGGCCGCCAGGCCCAAAGTCCCGAGCAGCAAGCCAAGGCCGCCAAGGGCTTGAAAAGTCGCCAGGTAGGTGTTTTCCACATCCAGGTAAGATTGTAGCCGCTGCTCACTGGGGGTCATGGAGAAACCGTAATCGGCCAGCTCCTTTTCCAGGGCGCGGCGCACTGTCTCGCCTTTGTCGCCTGCAGGGGCGTCGATCAAGAAAAAACGAAACCCCTCCTGGCGTGGATAAAGCTGGAGGAAATTGCTGTCCGAGATCAACAATTCGCCCTGGAAAACGCTGTCTTTCAAGAGAGCGACAATCCGCAAGCGCGTTTCTTTGCCATTGCCGTCGCGAATGGTGACGTGTTGGCCGAGGCCGCTTTTGAGCATCCAGGTGACAGTATTGACCTCGCCAATGGCGGGAATGGCGCCGTCGCCGCGTTTTTCCTGCAGCAATTGCCAGGGGTTTTGGCCCTCTTTCGCTTCGCTGTCCGCGAATTGAAAGCCGCCGCGGTCAATGAGTTTAGGGGGCACGCCAAGAATCCGCGGCTGGCGCGGTTGATACAAATTGAGGCAGCTTGCATCATCGCCGTCTTGCACGCGAAATGGCATCAGCCGGGCATCCACGTTGAACACGGGCACGGTCGTTTCACCGATCCACGCAAAACCACCGCTGCCGCCGGTTTGTTCAAGGAAATCGTGTCCCGGATCGCGGTGGAAGGCCTGGACCGCCACGACCATGAAGCTCGCTGCCGCCAATAGGCCCACAGTCAGCAAACTCCGCACCGGGTGGCGTGTGGCGTTGCGAACACCGAGTCGGCCCAACCGGGGCATCGTTTGCACGGCGTGGCCAGCGCGGTGCATCCATCCTCGAAGGCCCGCCAATAGCGCTGTCAGCACAAATATGCCGCTCCCCAGAAAACTGCCGGCTTGGGCTTCGTGATCTTGAGCCAAAGCGCCTGTGACGCCGCAACCAATGGCGCCCACAATTCCAACCAACATCACCACCATACCGAGCCGCTTGCGGCTTAGCATGGGAGTTGTTGCAACCGTCTCCCCCGCCAACAGCGCTCGTGGCGGCACCTTGGCCAAAATCCGCGTCGCCCATCTGATGGTCAATACGCTGACCGCAAGCGACGTCACAAACCCGAACGCGCAGCTCTGCCACGTGACGTGCAGCCGCAAAAAGGAACGCTCCAACCCGCCCGGCCACGAACTGCTGAGATAATCCAAGAGCAAGCTCGCAAACCAAACTGCAACGCCGACACCCACCAAAGCACCCAGCGCCGCCACCTTCGCCCCTTCGGCCAGCACCAGCCAGCGCACCGTTGTCCGCCGCCAGCCGACCGCCAAGAGTAACCCCAGCTCCGCGGCGCGCCGATCGATGTTCAACCGAAACATCAGTCCCACCAGCAAAAGGGCAGCGGCGATGAGAAAGGAGCTAAAACCCAGGAACAAAATGCCAAAGTCAAAGCCTCCTTGTTGTGTGCCCAGGGCCTGGGACCTGACATCCTCGAATGCCAGACCGCCGTCCTTCGGGTCCATCTGTTTGAGCAAGGCCGCTCGAAACTCCCGGTCATCCAAAGCAAAATCAGCCGATGTGCCGCTAGGTTTCGCAGCCGCCAGCCGGATCGATGTCACCTGGCCGAAGCGGCTGCCCCAAAGTCGTTGCCCCGTCGGCAAATTGACATAAGCCCGCGGCGTGGCGCGATAACGATCCCAAAAATCGTGGTCTGGCTTCTTCAGGCGATTCAGCTTCACCTCAAACGGCAAATTGGTGGACCATTTCAATATCGACAAGCGGTCGGTGATCCCTTCAAAACGCGGCGTCAGATCTGGATCGTCGGCGGCGCCATGCAACGGCACCCAGCCGCCGAAGGTCATTGTCTCCTGGCGGCGCTGGAGTTTGCCAGCCGCATCGGGCACGTCATAGCGAAGCGTCAGCTTTTGGCCCGGCTCAAGTTTGAGCGGACTTCCCGGCCATTGAGCCAACAAGATTTGATCATCCTTCAATGGCGGCATGCCAGGCGGTTGGAACGGTCCCAAGGGTGAAGGCATCGCGGGGTCAAGCGCCGCTACGATGACATACGCCACGTTGTTTGTGCCGTAGCTCAAGGTATCGACCATGTACGCCAGCGTCGGCGCTGAGCGCCATTTCAATTGCGCTGCCGCTTTTTCCGCTGCCTTAACCGTGAAATCGTCGATGAAAACCTGCGTGCTGCTCAGATTGAGATAGCCGTGCTCGCGGTTATAGAAATCGACAAATTGACTCACAGTCAGCTCGTCCTTGTCGTTGGCCTGTTTTGCCAGCCCATCGGGAACACGCAACACCGGCGTTTTCCAGCGGAAACGCCGCAGCGTGTCTTTCCATTGCTTCTGGTTGAAATCCGTGTCGGCCAGCAGTTTGAACAAATCCTTGCCCCGCTGTTCGGGCGTCGTCAATTCCAGGCTCCAGTCTTCGAGCGTCAGGTGCTGCTGCAGCGCATCCGCCAGCGAGCCTTGCACGTCTGCCGCCAACAAGGCGTTAACTCGGCCGAGCAACGGCGTTTTCTCCTCGGCGTTTGTCTGCTCCTGGATCAACCGCAACGGCACAAAGATGTTGAGCGGCGGGGAAGGGCGGGGCCGCAGTGTGAA
>DASRAT010000374.1:0-2035 GCA_035638015.1 Gemmataceae bacterium
ACGCATGAGGTTCTCCTTCAAACAATCTGAGTACCGCTCGGAGCGGAAGTTCTCCGGCGAGTCCAGTTGGAGGAAGTGCTGCACCCGCCGGACACTATCGAGGGCATGCCGGTTCACTGGCCTGCCACCCAATTGCGGCTCCGTGAAGCGTGGCCGATTACTTGACCACCAGCGCGCCCTTCATGGATGGATGCAAGGTGCAGACATAATCGAATGCACCCGGCTTTTTGGCCACGTATCGCCAGGAGGCGTTTGGTTGGATTTCGTGCGAGTCAAAACGCCCGTTTACTTCCGTCACGGTATGGGGAAACAGATCTTGATTGACCCAGACTACGGTTTCCCCCGCATGCACTGTCAGACGGTCCGGAAGATACTTCATTGCCTCGATCGTAACGGTGTGAACGTTGCTGCTTGCAGCCGCGGGCTTGCCGGTGTCCGCGCCCATGCAAAAGGAAGCCGCGAGGAGGACGACCGGCAATATCCTTACCGCGGCCATGGGGCGCGCCATGCTAGTGATCCAACGTCGCCTGGATGTGCTTTGCATGATCGAGGTGCGCAACGAAAGCGGGGCGCACTTTTACCAATAGCGACTTGAGTTCTTCGTTGCTGGCATTGGGGATAAGCGTTTTGTCCAGGGCGTCCAGCACGGTCTCGTGGTAGGTCACCTCGTTGTCGACGTAAGCCTTGTCAAACTCTTTTCCCTTGAGCGCCTTGAGTCTTTTCAGGGTGTCCGCGCCGTTGGCTTTCAAAGCGTGGCTGGTCTCGTTTTCCTCTGGTTTCACTTTCAGTTTCGTCACCAGGTCTACGGCGGATTTATTGACGCCCGTATGGTCGGTGACCATTCGGTCTGCAAATGCTTTTACTTCCTTGTCCTGGGCTTTCGATTTCGCCAGTTGGCCGGCATTGATATCGACCTGGTTTGCGGCCACCACAATCGCGGCGATCTGCGCATCGTTCGGTGCGGCGGCATGCGCAGACCAGCAAATTGCCGACGAAACAAGCACGGTTCCTAAAGCAAACAATTTATTCATGGAAACACCTTTTCAAGATTGAAGGATGACAGGGTGCAAGAACCCGACGCAGGCAGAGCCTTCGTTACGCCGCTGTCCTTCGCACGGCATTGGATGAAGGACCCTTTGTATGCGTTCCCGATCTTGCCTGGAGTTGGCGATGCTCTATCGGCCAGGAGAACTATGGCTGACTGGCCCAGTCAATCGCTTAAGTTCAATGGCATTCACTGCCAATGACAAGGAGATTGCTCATGAACACCTCGACTAAGTTTCGTCTCTTATTCATCGCGCTCTTGTTCCAGAACCTTGCGGGCTGCGGCGATACCGCAACGCTCCCGGTTCAGGCCGGCATGGGAAAAGATCCGGCACTGCCGCCGCCACATCACACCTGGCTGCCGACCGTGCACGTTGCCACCGCGAAGGGATGGCCGGAAGGCGGCAAGCCGAGTGCGGCCCCTGGTTTACAGGTGAACGCCTATGCGATAGGTCTCGATCATCCGCGCTGGTTGTACGTTCTGCCCAACGGCGATGTGCTGGTCGCGGAAACCAATGCACCTCCGAAGCCGGAAGATCGCAAAGGCGTAAAGGGATGGGTAATGAAGAAAGTCATGGCGAAGGCCGGCGCCGGCACGCCAAGCGCAAACCGCATCACGCTATTGCGTGACCGGGATGGTGATGGCGTCGCGGAAACCCGAAGCGTGTTCATGCAGGGCTTGCATTCCCCGTTTGGCATGGTGCTGGTCGGCGATGCTCTCTATGTGGCCAATTCGGATTCGATCATGCGCTTTCATTACACACCCGACGCCACGCAAATTACCGATGCGGGCCAAAAGATTGTCGACTTGCCAGCGGGTCCGATCAATCACCACTGGACCAAGAATGTCATTGCCAGCGCGGACGGCAAGCGGCTGTATGTAACCGTTGGGTCCAACAGCAACGTCGCAGAAAACGGCGTGGCAGCGGAGGAAAATCGGGCTGCGATTCTCGAGGTTGATCTGGCCAATGAAACGTCACGCGTGTTTGCA
>DASRAT010000375.1:0-4152 GCA_035638015.1 Gemmataceae bacterium
TGAAAACGCGGCATTTCCCTTAGCAGCTTCACAAGCATCCGGCTCACCAGCTCGTCAACCAACTCTGGCGTCAACCGTTGCTGCCGGCCCCACTCGCGAATCATCGGCACGTATTCGCGGTAGAGCCACGACCAAGCGTGCCCGTCGCCGATGTCGCGCAATCGTTCCAGCCTTTTCGCGTCGGTCGGTATGTCAAATATCGCATCCACTGGTTACTACTCCGCTGGGCCAGGAATTTAACGGTCATTATGTGGCAAAATTCAGTTTGCAGCCAGAAAAAACTCGGCGAGACGCGTCAATTTTGGAGCAGTCAGCCGTAGTCCCTTCAAAGGCAAGTCAAAACCCTGGCTCTTTACCTTTCCTGGAGGATCGCATGAACGATCACAATTCCAAAAACGAGAGCGAATCCACGACTGGAAGCCAATTGGCTCAAAAAGTGGCCGTTGGCGTCGCCACAGCTGTCGCCGGTTCTGTGGTGCTGGGCCTCCTCGGCGCCATCTTTGGCGGTCCTCCGGGCGCCGTGATTGGTGCCAAGCTCGGCGCCATGCTCGGCGGCGGGGCCGGCGCTGGCCACAGCTCGGCCTAACGTAGCAAACGAAATGTGATCCACAAAGGCAAAGGTCAAAATTGGACCTAAGATCCGGAATCCTTTTTTTTGGGAGTAACTTCCATGATCCAGTTCAAACGCTGCACCCTGGCCCTGGCGGCCGTGGTCATTCTGGCCATTTCGGCCAACCTGGCTCAGGCCCAGACCAACGAAGTGAAGGAAAAAGCAAAAAAGTTCCTGACGCAGACGGACCGGGCCAAGGGCATCCTGAATTTGGCCCACCCGACGTCGACTTTGCAATCGCAGGGCGTCGAGTTTTTCACCGTCGAGAAGAACAAACAGTCGGTACCGGGTCATTTCATTGTCGCGGTGAAGTACTCGTGGCGGTCCAGCATGGACAACAAGAATTACTCTACCACCCTGGATTTTTACTTCGACGCCGGTGGGAACCTTTACGAGCTGCGATGCTTCAACACCAATAGCGACTGGCCGGCTTGGGCTGGAGTAAACCTGTTTGTGGGTTTGTTCAAAGAAGCGTTGAGAAACGATCCGGCTGTGAAAAACGACCCGCAAATGCTAAAAATGGTAAACGACGCGCCCGACGCGCGACAACTCACGCTTGCCGCGTTGCAGATTGCGAAAGCCCTCGGCAACGATTAAGGGAAATGAAATTCCAACGACGCAGCTCATTTCTGAAAATGTGCTGCGTCGGCTGCGTTGCCTTTTTCGCTTTTAACCATCATCGTCCAATTTGGGTCGATTTTGACCTCCTCCGAAGGCCTGTGCCATGAAAAGCCGGATTGGGGTATCCAGGTACTCGGAATGGCCATTAGTTTTCTCCATGACCGCAAGGTTTCAGTGTCGAGACAATCAGGTTTGACGTTGAACGCGCCACGGGCGATGGCGGCCAACGCTTCGCCGGAGAGGCTGCGCAGGGCGTGGCACACGGACGTTGGCCTGGTTCTCGGCCGTAATTCCTCGGGCGGCACGGTGCCGTCGCCGAAGAAAAACGCCGGTGCGAATGGCAGGGAGTAGGTCAGGGGAATGCTCCTCTTGCGAGATGGCGCCAAGAACCAAAGACTCAGACGGTCCTTGCTTCGGAAGAGTACAAGAGGGCACCATAGCGCATCGGTTGGGCAGCGCAAGGGGTCCGCTCGTTAACTGTAGAGTAAGGCGGAAACTACTTGCTCTTCGCGTGCCTGGCGGTGATAATACTCCGATGGAAATAGTCGCCCTTTGCCGGCCAGCGAGGTGTTATTCATGTCTCGGCCAAATGACGTTGGGCCCAAAGTAGAGACCGCACGCCGGTATCAACAAACAGCGGTTCCTGCGGGGGGACGCGCCGCTGTCGGCTTGCCCGTTGCATTGCCAGCCAGCACCCAACGCGGCGTACATCTGCATTTACCGTGTCGGGTCGGTCAATTCGTCCTGACGCAGGTCTTGGCTGAAGGTGGAATGAGCTTGACATTCCTTGGCCACGTCGAAGGCAAGCCTCAAAAAAAGACCGTCGTTAAGATACCGTTGTCGAGCGACCCCGTGTTGGTTGAGCGTTTTGCAGCGGAGATCGAAACACTCAGAACATTGCGTCACGACGGCGTGGTTCAGCTTGTTGCCCACGGCAAAGCCACGTTCCCGTTCGACGATGGCCGTTGCAAGGAACACCGGCCCTATTTCGTCATGAACTACATCGCCGGCCAAAATCTTGGCCAGGTGCTGAAGGCCAAAAAACGCTTGACGTGGCCCGAGGTGCGTCAACTCCTTCGCGACGTCGCCGATTCGCTTGCCTATTTGCGGCGGCAAGGCGTTTGTCACCGCGACATCAAACCGGACAATCTGATATTCGACTCCGTCAACCGGCGTTGGGTTTTGGTCGATTTCGGAATCGCCAAATCGCTGCTCAACAATGCACGGTTAGCAAAGACTCTCGCGGCCCAAAACCCCGGCAGCTGGGATTACATGTCGCCGGAACAGCTCGAAGGCAAAACCGTAGATTGCCGGTCAGACATTTATTCGCTGGGCAAAACGGCGTGGGAGGCGCTCATCGGGCAAACGCCGCGCGTCGGGACGCCATACCCCAGCAGCGAATTGGGAGACGATCAAGTACCGCGCGATGTGGACACGCTTTTAGCCAAGATGCTCGCGCACAAGCCCGAAGAGCGCTACCAAACTCCTGAGGAATTTCTCCGCGCAATGAAAGTCGGCGCTCGCGCAATTCAACGCCGGCAAAAAACTCGGCGGTTCTTGGGCCGGATCACGCGCCGCGTCGTGGCTGCGGCGATCGTGGCAGCAGCGTTGGTCGGCGGTTGGGTGGCAGGCAACTTCATAACGGGCGAGCGGGCCAACGAAATTGCGGGCAAGCGCAAAAGCGAATCGCCGACGCTCGCCATTCGCGACCTGGAGCAATTCCGCTTCGAGCGTGGCCTGCTCGTCAAGCTTTTCCGCTGGGGCGACACTGCTATCGACGAGGCTGTTGCCGAATTGGAGCCAGCCGCTCGAGAAGAGCGCAAAAATATGGAAAAGGAATATCAGGCGACCGCCAACCAGCTCAACTTGGCCTCAGTTGCTTTGTCCACCAAGCGCATTGCTGCCGAGAATTTCCTGAAAGAATGGGAAGAGAGATTTAAGGATTCCGATGAGTTGCGCGATATTCGACTGCGGGCAGAGGAAGTGGTATTTCTGATACAAAAAGAAGATGACGATAAATTATGGGTATTATGCAAAGACGAGGCTGATAGTTCTTTGCGGGACGAAAGGTTTTCGGACGCGCAAGCCGCCGTGAAGCGATACCAGGACAATTCCCCCCGGAAACCGGGGTTGCATTCGGAAAAAGCGGCAGAATTGTCAAAGAAAATCGCGTCGGCCAAAGATTCTCACGAGTGGAAGTCTGCCGACATGGCTTCGATGTCTCACCTAAAAACCAAGAACTTTGGTGCCGCTGTCAAGGCGGTTAAGGATTACTTGAAGTCTGCACCAAAGGGCCCCAATTCAGTGGCAGCCAATGGCCGCCTGTCTTTCATCGGGCAATCCCATTACGAACACTGCTTAAAGATACAGAGTATTGGCGATTTGAACTATGAAATCTCTCAGTTCAAAACGCTGTATCCTGACCGGGATGGTCAGCAATTGCAGCTCAAACGCGGGCTCGCACTGCTTGTTTGGAATAACATCGACAGAATTACTTTGGAAAAAACTGCGGATGCTGTCGCGACTTTGGAAGGCTTATATTTCACGGAATGCGAGCGCGCCGCATTTGAGTATCTTGACTCGCTCCGAAGCGTCGCGCGCACATACCTCCAAAACCAGTCGTACCAGCACCACCTCGATTTCCTTTGGAAACGGGAACGCTTGCCCTCGTCCGTCGGCATCTTAAGCGGACCTACGGTCTTCCGAAAGGTGACGATCACCGCAATTGAGGTAAGTATGTCAGAAGATTACTACAAACGCCTAAAAGGTGGTAGTTCGGCCGACCCTCGCATTGATCTACACCTCGGGAAAGGTGATCGGTCAACATTCCAGGGCTACGGAGTCCAGGGATTCTTGAGGGAAATGAAAGGCCCGAAAAATCAGAAATCTTTTGTCATGAATCAGTCCAGCAACGCAAATTT
>DASRAT010000376.1:0-10631 GCA_035638015.1 Gemmataceae bacterium
TCGCGCAAGATTCGCCGCGAGGCCTGGGCCGCCTGGTGGCGGACGGTTGATGGGTCAGCGCTGTTGGCGGCCTTTCGCCAGCGGACGTTGAGCGAGGCCGAAACCGCCGCGGCTGAAGCGCTTATCGAGCAACTTGGGGACAAGTCGTTCAGCAAGCGTGAGAAGGCCCTTCAGTCATTGCTGATGATGGGGCCGAAGGTAATCGGGCTGTTGCGTGAAGCGGCCAGGAGCAAGGACCTGGAGCAAGCCCAGCGGGCCCAAAAATGCCTCAAGCAACTTTTTGTGCAAGAAGAGAAGGAAAGGTTGCCGTCGGCGGCGCCCCGCTTGCTGACGGTGCGGAAACCGGCGGGTGCTTGCGAAGCGCTGTTGGGCTATCTTCCTTTCACTGATGATGTCGTGATGAAGCAAGAGGTTGGCGCGGCATTGAAACAGCTGGCGTTGGTGGACGGCAAGGCTGATCCGGGTGTGATCAAAGCATTGAGCGACCCCATGCCAGTGCGGAAGTTGGCCGCGGCCGACGCCCTGGTTGCCGCGGGCGGCGCCACACATCCCGCGGTACGCAAACTGCTGACCAATGCCGATCCGCAAGTGCGGTTGCGCGTGGCCATGGCGCTGGTACATGCTCAGGACCGCGATGCCATGCCGGCGCTCATCGATGTGCTGGCCGATTTACCACGTGCGCAGGCAGGTGAAGTGGAGGAGTTATTGCAACGGCTAGCTGGCGCCAAGGCTCCGAAGATCGCTTCAGCCAAAGACGACGCGGCGACGCGGAAGAAACTCCGTGACGCCTGGCAGGCGTGGTGGAAACAGGACGGTCCCGGCGTGGATTTGGCTCAGCTGGCCAACGCCGTGGGCAACTCGGGCTTGATTTTGGTTGCTGAACTTGGGCCCAAGGCGGATCCAAAAGCGGCTGGCAAGAAAGGCGGCGGCAAAAAAGGCGGCGGAGGTGGCGGATTTGGTGGCGCGGCTGGAGTTTTACCCCCGGTCGAAGCCGGCCCTGACCGCCTGGTCGCGCTTGATCGCAACGGCCAGGTGCAATGGAAGATCGAAGGCCTTGACCATCCTATTGACTTTCAGATTCTGCTGGGCGACCGCGTGTTGATTGCCGAGTACAAGGCAGGTCGTGTCACCGAACGCGACCTAAAAGGCAAAATACTGTGGGAAGCTAACACGCCCGGACCGCCGATGAATGTGCAGCGTTTGGCCAACGGCAACACATTTATTGCCTGCTATGGCACCCCCGTGGCCACGGGCGGCTATTTACTGGTCGAAGTGGACCGGCAAGGCAAAACGGTAGCCACATTCAATGGCAAGGGCGCTGGCGCGGCCGGCAAGGCAGCCGCGAAAGCAGCCGGGGAGCCACGCGGCGCTTTCAAAACGGCCAACGGGCAAATGATCTGTCTGACGAGCAAAGGCATTTGCATTCGACTGGATGCCACCGGCAAAGAGGTCAATAGCTTTACCATCCCCCAGTACACATCGTCCGGCATTGTGCTCAGCAGGGTTGGCAACATTGACGTGACACCCAAGGGCCACATCGTCCTCATGCAGAACGACACCAAGGTCGGGGAATTCAATTCCGACGGCAAGTTGATCTGGCAAGCCGGTGTATTGGGCAACCGCGCCAATCGTCTTCCTAACGGCAACACTTTGGTGGCTTCGGAAGAAAAAGGTGTCGTCGAAATTGACACCGGTGGCAAAACGGTTTGGCAATATCAGCCGCCGCCGGGCTACCAGGCGGTGCGAGCGCGGCAAAGCGGCGCTGCGGTCGCCGTCGCCAAGCCCTTCCCAATCGGCAATGCGCCGAATGCAGCTTTTGGCGGCATCGATCCCAGGGTGGTCGCCGCCTGGGAAAAGGCGGGGGCGAAATTCGAGTGGATAGAGTTTGCCGGTTCCAAGCAATTGCGGATGCTGGACCTCAAAGGCACTGGCGTGACGGACAAGGACCTCAAAGCGCTGGCAGGGTTGAAACAGTTGCAGACACTTTACCTGGGCAACAACGCGGTGACGGATGCAGGAATCAGGGAATTGGTTGGGCTTACGCAGCTACAGACGTTGGGTCTTGGCAACACCAATGTGAGCGATGCGGGACTAAAAGAGCTGGCCAAGCTGAAACAATTGCAGCACCTGACATTGACGGGGGCCGCGGTTACACCGGCGGGCATCGCAGAATTGCAACAGGCGCTGCCGAACCTCACCGTTAACGGAGGTTTGAAAGCGAAGGGGAAGTCGTAGGGTGGGCCAAGCCCACCACGGCGCCCGGTGGGTTTCACCCACCCTACCAGCTACCAGCAACAGAGGATTTATCCATGCGGCTTTTTGTTGGCTTCTGCGTGATGGCTGCCGCGACCGTGCTGCTCTGCACCGCTGGTCAACCAGAGCCGGCGCCCGGCAATCCCGGCGGCGATCAACCCGGCTTGCCCGAGCTGCGCAAGTTGCTCGCCCACCCCGAACCGCTGATCCGGCTCAAGGCGAGTTTGTTGCTTCTCCAGCGCGATGAAGAAAAGGCCGTCGAGGTATTGATCGATCTGCTGGCCGAGTTGCGCGGTGACGAGCGCCGCCAGGCAGAACACGCCTTGCAGCAACTGGCGGGGGAATGGTCGCCAAGCCCGAGCTTGCTGGGCGACGATGAGGTGTCGCGGCAGATTCGCCGCGAATGCTGGGCCGGGTGGTGGCGGACCATGGACGGACCGGCCTTGCTGACGGCCATTCGGCAGCAGACGTTGAACAAAGACGACAAGGACAAACTGCCGGTGGTCGCACCGCGGCTGTTGGCGATCCGCAAACCTGGCGGCGCAGCGGCAGCGCTGCTGGCGTATCTGCCGCTCACCAATGACCGCACCATGCAGGAAGCGATCGGCAAAGCCCTTAAAAGCCTTGTTGTCTTGGAAGGCAAGGCCGATCCGGCGTTGGTCAAGGCGCTAAGCGACCCACTGCCAGGCCAGCGATTGGCGGCGGCTGAGGCTTTGGCCGGCGGCGGCGCTGACCATTGGCCGGCGGTCCGCAAGTTGCTGACTGATCCCCAAACCGAAGTGCGGCTGCGCGTGGCCCTGGCGTTGGTGTATGCCCAGGACAAAGCGACGGTGCCGGCGCTTATTGACCTGCTCGGTGAATTGCCGCGGACACAGGCCTGGGAAGCGGTGCAAGTATTACAAGTTTTGGCCGGGGCCAAGGCCCCGGCGCTTCCGGCGGGCAAAGACGATGTGGCGGCGCGGAAAAAGCTCCGGGACTCCTGGCAAGCGTGGTGGAAGCAACACGGCGCCGCGGTGGACATGGCTCAGTTGGCCAAGATCAAAGGCGTGACGGGTTTGACGTTGGTTGCGGAAATTGGCCCCAACAACAAGGCTGCCAAGAAAGCGGCAAAAAAGGCGGCCGTGCCCGCGAATCCCATTACCGGCGGAGACCGCCTTGTCGCCATCGATAGCAACGGCCAGCCGCGCTGGCAAATCGAAAACCTCAACCATCCCATTGATTTTCAGATGTTGCCGGGCGATCACGTGCTGATCGCGGAATACGGAGGCAACCGCGTGACCGAACGCGACCTCAAGGGCAAGATCGTGTGGGAGGTCAGCCTGCCGCGGCCGCCGATCAGCGTTCAGCGTCTGGCCAACGGCAATACGTTTATTGCTCTGTACTACACACCGACCAACGGCGGCACGATGGTGGAAGTGGACCAGGCGGGCAAAACGGTTGCCACATACCATAATCCCGCTGACCCCGGAAACGCGGGGGCAGCGGTGTTGGTGTCGTTGCCGCTCATCCGGGCCGCCTACAAATTGGCCAACGGCGAGATGCTCTGTTTATTGAGCAACGACACTTGCGTGCGGCTGGACGCGACCGGCAAGGAGATCAAACGCTTTAGCTTGCCCCTCTTTGGCGGCACTAGCGCTGTAGTAGCGCAAGTGCCCAATTTCGCGGGCAACATCGACGTGACGCCCAAAGGCCACGTTGTCGTCGTGCTAAACGACAACACGGTTGCGGAATACGACCCGAACGGGAAGATCGTCTGGCAGGCAAAAGCCTCTGGAAACCGGGCAACCCGCTTGCCCAACGGCAACACCCTGGTAGCATCGCAAGCCGGGGGCCTGGTCGAGTTGGATCACGCGGGCCAGACGGTGTGGCAATATCAACCGCCGGCCGGCTACCAGGCCGTGCGAGCGCGGCGGCCGTAACGCCGAGGTGTTCCCGGGCAAACAAACAAGAAAACTAGTTGCCTCTTGCCTGGCGAGGCAGTGGCGTTTAGTATCGGCCAACACTACTCAACAAACGAAGCCCGGTGCCCCCGTGCGGAGGATTGGCGTATGCGCTTTGCTCCTGGCGTCATGCTGGCGGCTGCGGTCGCGTTGCTGATTATTGCGGGACAACCGGCGGCACAAACCGGGTCAGGCGGCAACCAACAACTCGACAAGAAACCCCAAAGTGCCGAGGAAGACATTCTCCTGGCGGCAGGCTTGAGCGCCGACGGTGACGCACTGTTGGAGTTTTTCCGCGATCGGATGCAAACCAAGGTGGACCTCGAGCAGTTGCTGGCTCTGGCGCGGCAACTCGGAGATGCCAACGCCAACACGCGTTCCAAGGCATCGGCTCAACTTATTGCCCGCGGCCCCTGGGCCATTCCAGCTCTGCGTTATGTACTTCACGATCTCGATGATCAACTGGCCCGCAAACAAGCCAGTCACTGTCTGGAGTGGATCGAGGGCAAGCACAGCGCCGAATTGCCAATCGCGGCCGCCAAATTGCTGGCGCAGCGAAACCCCAAGGCCGCCGCCACCTTGTTGGCCTATCTGCCGTTTGCCGATGACGAAGCCGTGGTTGAGGGCGTCAAGACGGCGCTGGCTCTGATCGCAGCGCGACCGGGCCAGGCTGATGCCGCTCTGATGACCGCATTAAGTGATTCCCTGCCGCTTCGCCGCGCGATTGCGTGCGAGGTCCTGGCCGAAAGCGGACCGGCCAGTGTTTTGCCCCAAGTCCGCAAGCTGTTGGCCGACCCCAAGCCGCGAGTACGTCTGCGTGCCGCGTTGGCCTTGACCAAGCGAATGGACGAACCGGCCGTGGGTGTGTTGATCGATTTGCTAGTTGAATTGCCGGTTGAGGAACGCAAGCTGGCCGAGCAGGCCTTGCAACAATTGGCGGGCGAATGGGCGCCGAATCCCCCATTAACCGGGGACGATGACCTGTCTCGCAAGGTCCGCCGCGAGGCCTGGGCCGCGTGGTGGCGCACCGTGGACGGCCCCGCCCTTTTGGCCGCCTTCCGTCAGCGAACTTTGAGCCAGGAAGATATCGTTGCCGCCCTGGCATTCATCGATCACCTGGGCGACGCCTCTTTCAGCAAACGCGAGAAGGCCACCACAGCACTGATCGCGCAGGGGTCCAAGGTCCTGCCTTTGCTCCGCGCGGTCGCAGCCGGTGGCAATCTGGAGAAGACCAAGCGCGTTGAATCATGTCTCAAGCAAATTACCCTGAATGCGGCCCGGGACAAGTTGCCCCTGTCCGCGCCCCGTCTGCTGGCGCTGCGCGAGCCGGCGCGTGCCACCGAAACGCTCTTGGGTTATGTGCCCTACACCGACGATCGCTCGATGCAGCAGGAGATTGTCAAGTGTTTGACGAATTTGTTGGCGGCGGGCGGCAACGCGGACGTGGCGGTGGTAAACGCTCTGAGCGATTCGTCGCCGCTGCGTCGCATCACGGCGGCCGAAGTTTTGGCCGCCACAGGCGGCGGCAAACACTTGCCCGCAATCCGCAAGCTGTTGAAAGATAAAGATGCCGAGGTGCGCTTGCGCGTGGCCATGGCGCTGGTTCATGCATTGGACAAACAAGGCGTGCCAGCGCTTATCGAACTGCTTGCCGTGATGCCGCGCGACCAAACGTGGGAAGTCGAGCAACTGTTATACCGTCTGGCCGGCGACGCGGCGCCCCCGGCCGTGGCGGGTGACGATGCGTCCGCGCGAAAAAAGCTCAGCGATGCCTGGCAGGCGTGGTGGAAGCACCAGAGCGCCACAGTGGATTTGGCTCACCTGGCTAAAATGCCAAGCGGCCCGAGCTTGATTGTGGTGGCCGAACTCGGCCCCAACGGCAATGCCAATATGAATGGTGGAATAGTTTTTGGCGGAGGGGGAAAGGCAGGTGGCGTACCCTTACCCGCGCCCATCATTAATGGACCCGGCGCCGACCGCATCGTCGCTGTCGACCGCAACGGCAAAACCCACTGGCAGATTGACAACCTGGGCTACCCCGTCGATTTCCATGTTCTGCCTGGCAATCGCGTGCTGATTGCCGAATACACCTCCAGACGCGTCACCGAACGCGACCTTAAAGGCAACATCGTTTGGGAAGTATCGAACCTGCCGTCCCCGCCAATGAATGTCCAGCGGCTGGCCAATGGCAATTCCTTTATCGCCATGTACGGCCCGCCCGGGGCCAACGGGGGCTATTTGCTCCAAGAAGTTGACAAACAAGGCAAAACGGTGGCCACATTTAATGGCGGCGGCATCGGCGCGGCCGCCGAGAATCCGCGTGCCGGTTACAAATTGCCCGACGGCCGGATGGTTGCCTTTAGCATCCGCACCTGCATCTGGCTGGACGCCACAGGCAAAGAAGTCAAACGATTGCCCGTGCCGCTCATGAATTATGTCGGCGCCGTCCCGAGTTCCGTGGGCAACCTCGACGTGACTTCCAAAGGCAACATCGTTTTCATTCAAAGCGATAACACCGTTGCGGAATATGACCCGGACGGAAAGCTCGTCTGGCAGGTCAAGGCGTCTGGAAACCGTGCCACCCGGTTGGCTAACGGCAATACGCTGGTGGCCTCGGAAGCCACGGGCGTGTTTGAATTGGACCCTGCGGGTAAAACGGTGTGGAAATACGAGCCGCCTGCCGGTTACCAGGCGGCGCGAGCACGGCCGTCCAGCGAATGGGGTTTTGGCGTGGCCAATCCCGTCACTGGTCTTCCGCCGGCCAAGGCGGATAGTGGCTCGAATGCCAAGGGAAAGTGAATTATGTGAAAAGCTTGCGTTTTGTCAGGCCGTCCAGAAAGTGTGATTAACCATTCTTCACTGCACATGAAATGCGGCGCCCTTTGCGGAGATTCTCCTCATGAGATCTTTTGTTGCCTTTGTCTGCGTGGCTGGCGCCGTTGCGCTGGCGGCCGTCGTGGCCGAATCCAAGCAAATCCAAGGCGGCGGGAAAGGCGCTGGGGGTCTATTCGGCGGCCAAGTGGATGTCGAGACGGCCTTTAACCTGCTCGCCAAAGGCGCCGACCCGCTCATTATCGCCAATCAACCACCGGCGATTCGTCCGCTCATGGAGCAATTTGCCGCGGCCAGCAAGATCACCAATGGTCTGCTCACGCGCCAGCAATTCCAGGTTTTCTGGACTCAGGTTCAGCAGGGGGGCGGCATTCAGGGTATAAAGGTCGATCCAGGCCCGGTCCAAAAAGCTCAGCCGCCGGACAAAACCGACGACGCCGACGAGCAAACCTTGCGGGCCGCGGGGATAAGCAGCGATGCCGATTCCTTGCTGGAGTTCTTCCGCGAACGGATGCAACCCAAGGTCGAACTAGACAAACTGCTGGCGGTGGCTCGTCAGCTTGGCGATGCCGACGCCAAAACCCGAGCCAAGGCCGCGGCCAAGCTCCTTGCCCGTGGTTCATTGGCCATCCCGGCTTTGCGCCAGGTTGTCAATGAATTGGACAATCCGTTGGCGGCCCAGCAAGCTCGCCAATGCCTCGAATGGGTGGAAGGCAAACGCAGCGCCGAACTTTCGGCCGCCGCCGCCAAGGTGCTGGCGGCCCGGCAGTCGGGGGGAGCAACCAAAACGCTACTCGAGTTTCTGCCACTGGCCGACGACGAGACCGTCGTGGCCGCTGTCAAGGTGGCGCTCGACAGCCTGGCAGCGCGGCCAGGTCCGGCCGACCTTGCCCTTTTGGCCGCCTTGAAGGACGATTTGCCGTTGCGCCGAGCGGTGGCGGTCGAGGTTTTGGCGGCAAGCTGGCACTCCGAAGTGTTGCCCAAGGTCCGTGAATTGCTGGCCGACCCCAAGCCGCAGGTCCGCTTGCGTGCCGCCCTGGCATTGACGCAGCGGCTCGACGAGAAGGGCGTGGCCGTGCTCATTGACTTGCTGGTGGAGTTGCCGCCCAGCGAGTGCCGTAAGGCCGAACTTGCCTTGCATGAGTTGGCGGGAGAATGGTCGCCCAATCCGCGCGTGTCGGGCGATGACGACCTAGCGCGCAAAATCCGCCGCGAGGTCTGGGCCGGCTGGTGGCGGAGCATTGACGGACCCGCCTTGTTGGGGGAGTTTCGCAGGCGTTCGCTGACCAAGGCGGAACAGGTCCAGGTCGAGGCTCTGATCACCCACCTCGGCGACCCGTCACCCGCCAAGCGCGAGAAGGCCACGACGGAGTTGACGGCGATGGGCCCCAAGGTTGTCAATTTGCTTACCGAGGCGGCAAAAAGTGCCAACCTGGAACAATCTCGCCGCGCCCAGAAATGCCTTAGGCAGATTGCGCTCAACGAGGAGAAGCAAAAGCTGCCCACAGCGGCCCCGCGCCTATTGGCGGTGCGGAAACCCGCAGGCGCTTGTGAAGCACTGCTGACTTATCTGTGTTTCGCCGACGACAGGATGAAGGAGGAGGTCGGCAAAGCCCTGAAAAGCCTGGCGGTGATGGACGGCAAGGCTGACCCGGCGGTTATTGCAGCTTTGAGCGAAAAGGAGTCGATAAAGCGGCGGGCGGCGGCCGAGGCGTTGGTTGCGGCGGGGGGCGCTAATTTGCCTGCGGTCCGCGCACTGCTGAAGCACGCCGATCCGCAAGTGCGGTTGCGCGTGGCTTTGGCCTTGGCGAATAGCCAAGACAGGGAAGCGATGCCGGCGCTCATCGACCTTTTGGCAGTGCTGCCGCGGGACCAATCTCAAGAAATCATGGAATTCTTGGACCGCATCGCCGGTGGCCAGGGACCTGCGGTCGTAGGTGGCAATGATGATGCGGCGACGCGAAAAAAGCTTAGCGACGCCTGGCATGGCTGGTGGAAGGACAAAGGCGCCACCGTGGATTTGCCGGCGTTGGCAAAAGCGCCGGCAGTTTCGGGCTTGATTGTCGTTGCGGAGCTTGGACCCAGTGGTGGAAAAGGAGCGGCCAAGAAAGGCGGCAAGGGGGGACCAGGCGGATTTCAAATTGATCCCAAGATATTGGGAAAAAAGGGGGGTGGTCTGGTCGCTCAGCCGGCGCCTGTGATGCCAGTCAACGGCTCGGACCGGCTGATTGCCATCGACCGGGAGGGCCAGGTGCACTGGCAGATCGAAAACCTCGATCACCCCATCGATTTCCAGCTACTGACGGGAGGACGTGTATTGATTGCCGAATACGCAGCCAATCGTGTCACCGAGCGCGACCTCAAAGGCCGAATCCTATGGGAATCAAACAGCTTGCCAGGTTCTCCTGTAAACGTCCAGCGACTGGCCAACGGCAATACGTTTATCGCCCTATATGATGTGCAGGCTACCGGCGGCGGCTCGATGGTGGAAGTGGACAAGACAGGCAAAACCGTGGCCACTTTCCCCAACCCAGTTGCCGCCGGCGCCGCGAAGTCGGTCCCGATTTTACGGGCTGCCTACAAATTGGCCGACGGCCAGATGATCAGTTTGCATAGTAAGGGCATTGCCGTGCGCATGGACGCAAACGGCAAGGAAATCAAACGCTTTACCATGCCAACCCTGGGCGGAGCTAGTGTTGTAATCGTTCAAGCGCCAAATTTCGCAGCGAACATCGACATGACGTCGAAAGGCCACATCCTCGTCATGCTAGAGAACAATACGGTGGCGGAATATGACCTCGACGGCAAACTCGTCTGGCAAGCACACGCCGCCGGCAACCGCGCTACGCGCTTGCCCAACGGGTACACGATGGTCGCCTCGCAAACCGCCGGAGTCGTCGAATTGGACAAGGCGGGCAAAACCGTCTGGCAATATCACCCACCGCCTGGCTACCAGCCGGTGCGGGCGCGGCCAATGGGTGGGGTCAGCGTCGCCAAGCCTGTTGCGGTTGAGGCGCTGTTTGCGGCGCCGGCCAAGGCAGCTCATGGCGGCATTGATCCCAAGGTGGTCACCGCCTGGGAAAAAGCCGGCGGCCAATTCGGTTGGATGACGGACGTGTCCAACGCCCTGGGCGTTGATTTTACAAAAGGCCGTCCACCGGACCCCGTTGTTCAAGCAGGGTTTTGGTTTCCCAATGCGCCGCCGCCAGGCGCCATGGCCTCACTGCCAGCGCCCTCGGTGCCATTTGGTTTGCATTTCAGCCTCACCAGGGGCAAACAAGGAAACGTAACGGACGCGCACGTGAAGGAACTGGTCGGCCTTAAACAAATGGAGGCGCTCTACCTTCACTGTAACAACCAAGTTTCGGACGCCGGCCTGAAGTCACTGGCGGGTTTGAGCCAGTTGCACACGCTGGACCTGGGTTGGACGAATGTGACGGACAAGGGCCTCAAAGAATTGGCCCGGCTCAAGCAACTGAGGCGGCTAAATGTTGGGGGGGCGCCTCTTACGGACGCAGGCATGAAGGAACTCGGCGCATTGAAGCAGTTGGAAAAACTCGATGTGAGCTGGATGCCAGTGACAGACGCGGGCCTTAAGGAACTGGC
>DASRAT010000377.1:0-5408 GCA_035638015.1 Gemmataceae bacterium
TTGCGGACGCGAACCGGGCTGAGGTTTGCGAAATATCCAGCGTGCATGCCATTATCCTCTTGAGGTTGAAAGGCCAGGTGCGACTCGCCCGGCAGGCCGCGCCGACCGAGGAGCCGGGTGGCGCCGCGCCGACACGTCACAAACCATTGTTTGAAAGAGAGCAGCCACAAAGTATGCCATTGGCGCTGCCAATTCACAGACATGGGGAAAAACGCTTCCAATCAATCATTATCTTCCATCCGTGCGTCAAAAACGTCAAGACAATTCACAGAATTCCGCCCCCGCGCCCATGCCCTTGAGGACGGCGGGCAGCCTTTGCTTGAAAGCCTTTGAACACGCGGTTACAATGGCCCCATCTGAAATGTGCCCCACGGGACAAACAGGTGGCCGGCGTCTGAGCGCCGCCGGAGGAACGGCGATGGCATCCTTGCAAGTTGTCAAAGGCTCCAATAAAGGCGCCGAGGTCTCCCTGGAAAAGGGCGACAAATGGGTCATGGGCCGCAACGCGGATTGCCAGGTCGTCATCAATTTGCCGTCCGTCAGCCGCGAGCACGCCATTATCCGCCTGATGCAAGGCAAGTTCTTCATCGAAGATCTTAAAAGCCGCAACGGCACCACGGTCAACAATGCCGAAATCAAGGTCCGCACCGAGCTGAACCACAACGATCAAATCAAGATCTGCGATAGCCTTTTCACCTTCGTCTGCCCGCCCAAGCCGGCCTTGCCCAAGGAGATTTTCGGCCACGTGGTCGAGGACGAGGTAGCGGACACCGACGATGGCGAAGAAAGCTCCAGCACCGTCGAGGCCACCATCGCCAGCGGCAGCAAGCAGGTGCTGCTGGAGATGCAATCGTCGGAGAAGCTGGCGTTTCTGGTGGAAGTGACCTCGGACCTGACGCAGACGTTCGACCTGGACAAATTGCTGCCCAAGATCGCCGATAGCCTTTTTCAAGTGTTCCGCCAGGCCGACCGGGCCTTCATCATCCTTGCCGATGAGGACAATCCGAACAAGCTGATCCCCAAGGTCATCAAGACTCGCCGTGCCCAGGAGGAGTCGATGGCCCGCTTTAGCCGGCGGATCGTGCAGCAGTGCATGGAGACGGCCCAGGCCCTTCTGAGTGAAGACGCCAGCGCGGACAAGAGATTCGATCTCAGCCAATCGATTGCCGATTGCCGGATTCGCTCGGTAATGTGCGCTCCTTTGACGATGCGCTCCACGGGCAAGGGATTCGGTGTTATTCAGTTGGACACCCAAGACCGGCACAAGAAATTCACGGCCGAAGACCTGAAATTGCTTATGGCCGTGGCGGGGCAAGCCGCAATTGCATTGGAAAACGCCAAGCTGCACGACAACCTGGTGGCGCGGGCGGGCCTGGAGCGCGACTTGCGTTTGGCACATCAGGTGCAAATGAGCTTCTTGCCGAAGAAGCCGCCGGTGCTTGAGGGCTACGAGTTTTTCGCTCATTATGAATCAGCCCAGGAAATCGGCGGCGATTACTATGATTTCATCCCGCTGCCGGGACCACGGCTCGGCATCGCGCTGGGCGACGTGGCGGGCAAGGGTGTGCCGGCAGCGTTGTTAATGGCCAAGGTCTCGTCGGAGGCACGGTTTTGCATGCTCACCGAAAAAGGGCCGGCCGAAGCCGTGTTCCGCCTCAACGCCTTGATGCAAGAAGCCGGCATGCTCGATCGCTTTGTGACCTTCGCGGTTGGGCTGCTCGATCCGTCCACGCATCAGGTCACCTTCGTCAACGCCGGCCATTTGCCGCCGTTGATTTACCGAGCAGCCACCGGCAAGGTCGAAGAAGGCACCTCACTGGACGCCAGCGGCTTCCCGCTCGGTGTGGCGGAGGGCATTCCTTACGAAGCGGTGACCGTCGAACTGGGGCCAGGCGACTCGGTGGCGCTGTTCACCGACGGCATTACGGAAGCTAAAAACAAGCAAGAAGTCGAGTTTCAATGGGAAGGCGCCCGCGCGGTGCTGGGGTCTGGGGTGTCCAATGCGCAGGTGATGGGCCAACGGCTTGTCGCCGCGGTCAGGCAGCATGCGTTGGGATGTAAGCAGCATGATGATATTACAGTGGTGTGTTTTGGCAGAGCGCCGGAGTGACAATTGCTCGACGCCAGTGCCCAGTTTCGGAGGACTTTTCCGATGCCAGAACACAGCAGGGTACGGGTCTTCCGCGAGATCTTGAGCCGGCCCAATCGGGGACTTGTTACATTAGACGAGGCTGCTGGCCAACTCGTCTATGCAATTGATGATCCTTGTGAAGTCGATGAGGTTTGGCAATTGGCCTCTATTGAAATGCGGCAAGCAATTCAGCGGTTTGTCCAAAAATCACCCAAAACAAATGAAGACTGGGCAATGTTGCCGTCTTGTGTGTTAGATGGAGACGAACAAGATGTAAGTCGGTTCCGATTAAGAGTCCGAAATGCAATCGAGGCATTGAGGAAACGCACGATTTGACGGCACGAAGAATAAATCGTCGGTTGCGCAATTCCCAACACCGAACAACCACAGAAGCACCATGCCCCTTTTCGAATACGCCGAATTTGACGGTTCCCAAGAGTTCCGCACCCTGTCCGCCGATGCCATGTTCGACAAGCTCAGCGAATACCTGCTGGAGCATGGCGAATACGTGCTGCGCCAGCTGGAACGCCTCGACCCCGAAGAAGCCGACGTTCTCAAAATGCTCATCAAGGAAGGCTATCTGGAAAAGGACGAAAAGGGCCAATACCGGGTGACGCCGCGCGGCATGAAACGCATCGAGGAAAGAGCGCTCAGCGAACTGTTCACCATCAACCGCAAGGACAGCCTCGGCAAACACGCCACCGATTTCAAAGGGCCGGGCACGGTCCGCCATGAGGACAGCAAGGCTTACGAGTATGGCGATCCCGTCGCCAATCTCAACTTGCACGAAACGCTCAAGAACGCCATGCACCGTGAGGCTCAGGAGCGCTCGCCATCGGGCCGGCTGCACGTCGGCGAGGAAGATTTCGTCGTTTACGAGACGGAGTATCAAACCAGCTGTGCCACGGTGCTGCTGCTCGACATGAGCGGTTCGATGGCCCGCTATGGCAAGTTTTACCATGCCAAGAAGGTGGCCCTCGCTTTGCAAGGCTTGATCCGCAGCCGCCATTCCGAGGATTCGCTCAAGATCATCGGCTTTTACACCTATGCGTCGCCGCTTTCGGAACGCGAGCTATTGCGGGCGGCTCCGAAGCCGGTCAGCATTTTTGACAGCCGCGTGTTCCTGCGCATCAGTCTCGACAATCCGCCGCCGTTTGTGCCGGAGCATTTCACCAACATTCAAGCGGGGCTGCGCTTCGCCCGGCAGCATTTGCGGCGGCAAGCGGCCGTCAACAAACAGATCATTTGTGTTACCGACGGCGAACCTACCGCCCATCTGGAGGGTCGTGATTTGCTGCTGGTCTATCCGCCCAGCGAACGGACGGCCCGGCATACGCTGGAAGAGGTCCACGCTTGCACCAACGAAGGCATTCGGCTCAGCACGTTTGCGTTGATCGAGGATTACTATTACCTGGGCCTGATGAATTTCGTCGATCAAATGGCACGACATAGCCGCGGACTTGCGGTATATTGCACTGCCGGGGAATTGGGCAAGTATGTGCTGGACAGCTTCGTCAGCGGCCGGCGGGCGCGGAAGACTGTGGGGCGGGGCAATTGAACGGCGAGCCGAGCGGCGTAAGCCGCCGGGTAAGGCGTTGGAGAATCGCTATGTCGGACACCATTACGCTTCCCGATACTTCGCGCAGGCTCAAGGAGCGGGAGCGCGAGGAGGTCAAAAGGCAGCCACCCTATAACGTCATCTTGCACAATGACGACGACCATAGCTTCGATTATGTAATTGAAATGCTGAAGAAGCTCTTTGGGCACCCGGAGCCGAAGGGGTTCCTGATGGCCTACGAGGTCCATACGCAAGGGCGGGTGATTGTGGACACCACCAGCCGAGAGCGGGCAGAGTTGAAGCAGGAACAAATCCACGCTTATGGGCCGGATCATCGCTTGCCGCGCTGCCAGGGCTCGATGACGGCGACAATTGAACCGGCGGAATAACCCGGCGACTGCCTTTGCAACCCGCTTTCGGGTGCGTATACTGTACTGCAAGCGTCCTTGTCTTTTCCACCACTCCATGCTTCATCAAATCGGCGAAAGACACTCATCATGCCGCGTCGCATTATCTGGTTCACCCTCGCAGGAATTGCCACGGCAGCTTTCTTGGCATTCACGGTCCAGGCCGACACGCTTGTCCAGGGCGAGGGGCTGGCCACCTGCGTCAAGGTTGAAGGAGCGCTGGTCGAGGAAACCAAAGCTGGCTTCAAGCAGATCAAGCCCGGCCAGAAAATACCGGCCGAGACGCTTGTCGTGGGCCTGCCCGAAGCCGACCTGGTCACGAGCGACGGCAAATGCGAGATCAGGTTGCTGGTTTACATCGGCGAAGAGCTGCCTGTCACCGAGGCGGCCGTTATCTTCCATACCAGTGTCGACAAGGTTCCTGAATTTACTTTGGACCGCGGCGTTGTCGCTGTGAAGAATGTCGTAAAAGCCGAAAAGGGCGTTGCTGTGGTCCGCATCCGCGCCGGTAAGCAGAGCTGGGAAATCACGCTAAGAGATCCAGGCAGCGAAGTGCTGGTGGCTCGTTTCGGCCGGCACGAGCCGGGGACCAAGCTATTTCAGGGCGGTCCCAAGAAAGAGTTCGTGGACGAGCCGCAAATGCACTTTGGCGTGTTGGTGGTCAAGGGCCATGCCGTTGTCAACACGGGCACTCACACCTATGCCATGACCGCCCCGCCCGGGCCCGCGATGGCCGCCTGGGATTCCGCCACCGGTTTGGAGATCAAACGGCTCGAAAGCATGCCGGAAGAGGTGCGCAATCTCGAACCCGCCGAAACGGAGAAATTCAAAGAAATCTGTGTTATCACCTCCAAGCTGGCGTCCGGCGACATCGGCAAGGGCATTGATGAATTGCTGGCTTCCGACAACGTCAGCAAACGCCGTGTCGCTGTGGCCTGCATGGGAGCTTTCGACGATCTGCCACGATTGTGGGCGGCAATGGAAAACGCCAAGCATGAAGACGTGCGTGAGCAGGCAATCCACACGATGCGCAACTGGATCGGCCGCAAGCCCGGCCAACTCACCAAGCTTCAGGATCAGCTCACCAAGGAAAAGAAATACTCGGCTGTGCAAATCCGCACCATCACGACGCTGCTGCGTGGTTTCGACGACACCGACCGCAGGGAACCGGTGATCTATCAATTGCTGATTGACTCCTTGGAGGTGGCGCCCCTGCCGATTCGTCAGCTGGCCCACTGGCACCTGGAACGTTTGGCCCCTGCCGGCCAAAAGATCGCTTATGACGCAGGCGCTGACGAGGCGGCTCGCCGCC
>DASRAT010000378.1:0-5821 GCA_035638015.1 Gemmataceae bacterium
ATACGTCAATTGCCAGGGATCGTTCGGATGAGTCTTACCATGCTCCTCCAGCAACTCGGCCAATTCCTTGGCCTTCTTCTTGAAGACATATTCCCGCGCCAAAGTCTCCATGGCCGCCTGCTTGTCGGGAACCGCTCGATAACCCTCCAGGGCGAGGCCGGCATCCAACATCTGTCTCACAAATCCGGAGATAAACTCCTTTTTTTGCCATGTGTCCTTGGCCTGCTGATACGCCTTGAGTACCAAAGGCACGGCTTCGTCTGGTTTCTTGCTCATCACCAGCGCACAGGCCTGATGATAGAGAAACTGCACGTCCTCGCCGGCATGAGGGCGATGAGCTTCGATCAACGCCGAAAGCTCGTTTGGCCTTTTGTCAAGCAACATGGCGCTGGCGAGCTGCTGGTAAGTTTCCTTGCGCGGGCCAATGTCGGCGTAAGCTTGCATGGCTTTGCCTGACTTGTAAAGGGCCTGCACCAGCAGATAGCGGAAAGAAGTCACGGAATCGGCGGGAGCATTCTTCCATGCCTTCTGGAGAACTTCGGCGGCCTTGTCCCACGCCTTGTCTTGCAGGAAAATCTGACCCGCGAAGTAATCCAGCCAGACGTCTTCGGCATGCTTGCGGCGATGCGCGTCAATGAGCTTGCTCAACTCGTCGAAGCGCCCCATGTCCATAAGGTCAAATGCCAGAGTCCTGAATGCCAAGGCGCCGTCCGGCGCCGCTTGATAGGCCTCCAGCGCCAGGCCTTCGTCCACCATGTCCATCAGAAAATCGTCAATCAACCGCTGCCGTTCCGCCTCTTGAAGCGGCCGATCGACGGCCCGCTTGAACAGTTTGACGGCTTCGGCAGTCTTACCTTGCCGGAGCTTCAAACGCACGCTCCAGCGCGCCGTATCGGCCGCGTCGGGGAAGGCTTTGGCGTGTGCCGTGATTAATTGCTCAAGTTTGTCCGCCTTGTCGTCGGTCCAGCACAGCTGCGCAAGCTGCCGAAACGTGTCGGCCTTCGGCCCAATCTCCTGATAGGCCGACATCACCTTGCCGAGCTGATATCGTGCCAGGACGCGGCTTGCCCGGAACTCCCCAAGCGTGATATCGCCCGGCGGCTGGGTCAAGCCGACGGCAAACGACTTGTCCGCCGCTGCGAATTTGCCTTCGTAGACGTAAACTTCTCCCACGTAGAAGGGCAACAACACGTCCTTGGGAAACTTTTGATTGTGGGCTGTCACCAGCGACTTCAATTCAGGAATGCGAAACGATTTCTTCAGTTCGAGCGCCAGAATGCGAAACGCTTCCATGCCGTCGGGCATAAGGTTGTAAATCTCGACGCCGACGCCGGCTTGAGCAATCGCGCTCAAAAAACTCGACGCATATTGTTGACGCCGGCCAGCGTCTTTTTCCTTGGCCAGCGCCGATTTGAACAGCACAACCGCTTCCTTGGATTGCTGGCCCCAGGCTTTGCAGAGTGCGTCATAGTAATCGACCGCGGCATAACGGCCATCGATCTTGCGCATCGCCTGGCACAGCACCTCCAGCGATTCGCGGTCCCGCGCCTGTTCGCAGTCGTTGGCGAACACGTCGAAATTTTCTCGATGTTGAGTGAGCTTGAGAAACCGGCCGCCGAGGTCGTCGCGATTGTCTTGGGGCGTCATGCTGCGGATCAACCCCAAAAAAGCATCGGCGCTTTGAGGGTTGTCATCCAGCGCCTTGCGATAGGCCACCGCCGCGTCGGCATGCCGGTTGAGGCCGCGCAAAGCCTCTCCAATCTCCAGACAGACGGTTCCATCGTCGCCCAGGAGCTCCCGGTATGCCTCGGCACACTTAAGCGCCAATTCCCATTTTCCCGACCTGTTGTAAGCGATCGCTCGCAGCAGGTTCAGAGCGGGCATGTCCGGCTGAATCGCCTCCGCGTTATTCCAGGCATCCAGGGCTGCATCGTGCTGTTGCCTGGCGAGAAAAACAAGCCCTTTAAGGACCCAACGCTGAGCGTCCAAAAGGCGCGGCAGGTTCTTTCCTTCCAAGTTTTTCAGTTTTTGCTCGGCCAGATCCACATTGTGCTGGACGACAATGGCGACCATGGCCTGTTGCAGGTCGGCGCTAAGTGACTTAATCCGATTCATCTCGCCTACATCCAAGCCGGCGCCCACCAAGACGCTGCCCATGGCCGTGCTCAAACGAGTGCTCATATCGAGATCTTCGTAATCGTAGATTCTCCACGCGCCTTGCGTTTTTACGACCCACCAGCGCATTCTCATTATGAGATTGTCCTTGTCGCGGTGCCGCACCACGACGACGGCGCGGCCCGTTCCCAGCAGTTTTAGATGCTTGATTTCCGAATCTGTCCAGTGCATCAACACGGCCTGGCGAGCGAGGGCAGGGCCGATGCTTTGCCGCATTCCCGCGATAAATCCTTGCCGGTCGTTCAAAGCAAGGGCCGGCAGCGCCCCCTGTGCAACAAGCTCATCGCAAAGACACTCGAGGTTGAATAAGTTGCTCAATCGCACGGGGTCGCGGGCGTCCAAGGCCTTGCCCAGGTCATCGAACATTTCTTTTAGCTCCGCCGTGATTTCCTCCGTGGTTCCTAATTTATCTCCAGGAATGTTTTGCTTGACTTCTTCTTTGGCTGGTTTGTTGCCGCCTTTTTTGTCTTCGACCTGGTCCTTCTTTTGATCCTGGAATGCTTCTTTCAAGTCCTTCAAACGCTCGTCTTTATCTTCGACGGGGCGCACCATGCCCGGCGGCTGGGTTTTGACCACTGGCTTGGATTGGCCCAGTTGGGACATCACGACGATGCCGCCAACCGCGAGCGCGCCTAGGAAGCCAACAACGAGGAAAATGACAATCACTGCGATCCATGTGCCGCTCAAACCAGACTTTTCCAGAGGGCGCTGCGGTCGCGACCGCTTGGGCCGATCTTCGTCGTCGTGCTGCGGGCGCCGTCTAGCGCGATCATTCAGTTCGGGCGCTCGATGGGGCGCCGTTTTGCGAGGTTGGGGAGGAAGCGCGGGAGCGCTGGCGGCGGGTCGAATCGTGGCAACCGACGGAGTGAATGCCTCCTTGCACGCCGGACAACGCACGCGACGGCCGAGAACTTCATGAGGCAACTGAAGTTTACGCTGGCAAGCGGGGCAATAGATGATCTCGGTCATAATGCTTCCCTTGGCCTGTAGAAGGGATTGGACGCCGGCGAGTCAAGGAGCATTCTAATGTACTGATGAGTGCATTTCACTTCATTTCCATGCGGGCAGGGTGGCCAGGGGTAGGGTGGCCGGGGCTGGCGAATCTTCCGGGACAATTTGATTGGCGGGCGCGCTCATTGTTAAGTTGTTAGTCACGCGCCGAAATACTCATGTCTACACGTGTAACGACTTACCCAAAAATTCCCACTACGTCCCGAATCTGGCACACGCCCTTGCTACGATCTCGGTAGCGAGATCAACACTGCATGCCCAGGGCCGGAGACGGTCGTGCGGCGGCGCGAATGCCGGAATTGCAGAACGCGATTCACGACGCGGGAACGGGTTGTTGGAATTTGACGACGTTGCGAACTTTGCAGCGGGCTCTGTATTACGGCCAAAGGATAGTTTCCTTTAGCTTAAAAGTCGTGGTGTTCCAAAGAAGCACGGCGCCGTCGCGGCCGCCGGTTGCCAAGATTAAGCCGTCGGGTGAAAAAGCACCACTAACCACATTGTCTTTGTGACCGTGCAGCTGCGCCAATGGTTTGGGGTTGTCCATGACGCGCAAAAGTTCTCGTGCCCGAATGCGTACCTCAGCAGACGTGGACTCCTTGACCGCCTTGGTCAAGACTGGCCGGCTCACATTTCCCATCTTTGCCAGATCTTGGCTGGCTTTTTCACGCACTTCATAGGAATCGCTGTCCCAAAGCGCTATGAGATCTGAAGATCGCTTTTTGTCGGCCACCGTGGCTTGCGCCAGGTCGAGGGGGAAGATCTGAACGACAAAGTCCATGCCGGAATGAGACGCGAAGAATTTCCCGGAAGGGTGAATCAGCAATAGGCGATAGGCGTAGATGCGGTCAAGGTGAGCCAGGTCCTTTTCATAGTCCTTGATATCGCGCACCGTCACCGTCGAGTCGTTACCCGCTGTGGCCAGCCACCGACCCTTGGGATCAAGCGCCACCGGCGACGCGGCACGGTCCCACTTGTGCAACAGCTTGCCACTGGCGACGTCCCACAAGCAGGCGGTACCGAGCCCGCCGCCGGAAGCCAACGTTTTGCCGTCCGGCAAGAATGCGACGCTAAAGACTCTGTCGCCTTGACCCTGGAGAGATTTCAGTTCCTCGCCTTTTTGCCAGTCCCATAGCCGGATAGACTCGTCATAACAGCCGACTACCAAGGTACGGCTATCCGGGCTAAATGTGACGCAGCGGGCTGACTCACCGTGTCCCGAAAGCTTGGCCAGGACTTTACCAGATGAAGCGTCGAACACGTAACAGTTCTCCCCAAAGGTCCCAACAGCGAGAGATTTGCCGTCCGGGGAAAAATTGAGCCCGGACATGCCGGAATCCACGGCATGCCGCCAGAGCAACTTGCCAGTCTTGGCCTCCCAGACCACCACTTCTCCCTTGCCGGTGAGATCCCCGCTGCAGCCTGCCAACCGTTTGCCATCTGGCGAAAAGGCCAACCCACGAACATTAAGAATGCGCTCAGCGGCTTTGATGAGGTCTTTGGTCTGGTCCTGAGCAACTGTCGAACCAAAGCTGAAGGCGACTGCCACCATCACTGCGGATATTGCGAGGAGCTTCATCATCGGGCTCTCCGGAGTTAAAAGCGAACTGGGTCAGCCGTTTCCGTTCTCAATTCTTCTTGCCTTCTGCAAGCACGGCCAAGTCCCAAACCAACGCTGTGCTGTCGTTCATCGCAGTTGCCAGAAAACGGTTGTCTGGGCAAAAAGATAACGCCTGCAACGCGGCCGGAAAGGTCATGCGTACTTTTCTGGTTGCAACCTCAAAGACCATGATCGAACTGGCTGTGGCCACGATTAGCGTTTTGCCGTCGGGTGAAAATGCATACTTCTGCGGTCGATCGGGCAATGAAAGTTGAAACGCCAGCTTGCCCGATTTCAAATCGTGGACATACAACGCTGGGTCGAAACCGCCAATTGCGATGTGCATTGACGACAGCGCAATGTTAAAGACATTCCTGCTCTTGGCGCCGACAAGCTTGAGCAGGGGACCTTCCTTGCCTGTGTTAGCGTCAAAACTGCGCAAGTCGCCTTCGGACCCCAATACCATGAAGCGTTCTCCATCCGTGGACCAGCTGTAGTGAGTCAACCGATCCAGGCCCAGCGCTCCCATTCTCGTATCCTTGGGGGCATCTTCGGTCAACACTTCCAGCACAGCTTTTCCCGTCGGAAGATCCCATTTGCGGAGATTGCCATCGTCACCCCAACTGAACAGGGAACGGCTGTCATGGGAAAAGCGTACCTCGGCGAACCTGCCATATCCTCTTTGCGAATGCGCGGGCAGGTTGTAGACCAGCCGGCCGGAACCTGTTGCCCATACTTTGAGGAAGCCTGCACCCGGTCCTGGATGCGCTGCAGCAAGCCACTTCCCATCCGGCGAAACTGCCGCCACACGCACGTACGTGCCTCCTGTGTCCACGAGCAATTTATGCTTGCCGGTCTGCGGATCCCACAGATGAACTTCTCGGTCGTCATATGTGGCAATCCAATCGCTGCGCGGCGAAATGGCAAGACCATTGATCGGCCTGACGTGGCCGTCGGGATCATGCGCGAGTTTGCCTGTTAGCACGTTCCAGACGGATAGGACCTGACCGGTACTCGCCACCCATTGGCCATCTGGGG
>DASRAT010000379.1:0-2404 GCA_035638015.1 Gemmataceae bacterium
TTTGACCTGGAGGACGGGATCCGGGAGATCACGGTCGATCCCGTGGACAGGGAACAAACCATCAAGATCGATGTCAAGGCGACCGGAGGGCCTGTGAGTTTCTATGTCTATTTGGCCAAAGACGCCAACACTGCCAGGAAAGACAATCCCCTGCCGAAAGACACCGACCGCATTCTCAAGAAAGTGGAAAAGACGGAGGCGATAACCGTAGACGTGCCAATCCCGGCGAATAACGCTGCCACCGTCTTTTTCAAGCTCGCATCCGCCAAGAGCGCCAAAGTCACCGTGAAAATCACCAATTGACCTCGTAGAGGAGCTGACAATGTCTCACCTGCACCAGACGGTGCTGCGCATCGCCGTCCCCGTCCTTTGCGTTTGTGCCGCGCTGATTGGCTCAGCTCACGGCCAGGCCGGCAAGAGTGCGTCCAAGTGGACGCCCGAAACGGTCATGCAACTCAAAAAAGTCGGCGGGGTCCAGGTGTCTCCTGACAGCAAACGCGTCGTTTACGTGATCACCACCGCGGTGATGGACGGCGACAGCAGCGAATACTTGTCCCATATACACCTGGCCAACGCCGACGGAACCGACGCTTTGCAGCTAACCCAGGGTGACAAATCGTGCGACGGCCCGCAATGGTCGCCCGATGGCAAGTGGATCGCGTTCATGTCGGCACGCTCGGGCAAACGCAACATTTGGATGATTCGTGCCCGCGGCGGCGAAGCGGAAAAGCTTACCGATGTGAAGACTGGCGTGACCTCGTTCAAATGGTCGCCCGACGGCACCGCTATCGCCTTTACGGCTGCCGATGCCCAAACTGCCGCCGAGGAAAAAGCGGCCAAGATGAAAAACGACGCCCGTGTGGTGGATCAAAACGTCAAGATGGTGCATCTGCACGCCATTGCGGTGGAAAAAAATGCCGATGGCAAACGCACCGCCAAGCAACTTACCTCGGGGGATTTCAGTGTCGGCAGCGCCCTGGGCGGCGGCAGTTTCGACTGGTCGCCCGATGGCAAGATTATCGCTTATACGCGCACTAACAGCCCCGCTGTCGATCACTGGCCCAGCGCGGATATCTGGCTCGTGACGGTGTCCGATCTCAAAACCAAGCCGCTGATTGCCACCAGCGCCGCAGAGATGTCACCAATGTTTTCGCCCGACGGCAATTGGATTGCGTGCGTTGTCAGCGACAGCCCGGCGAGCTGGCCGCGCAAGGCACGTGTGCACGCCATCGGCGTCAAGGGTGGTAAAACGCGCATCCTTGCAGCAACACATGACGAGTCACCCAATTTGGTGGGCTGGTCCCACGATAGCTCGAAAGTCTTTTACACCGAAGCGTTTCACACCATGACCCGGCTCGATGCCTTGCCGCTGGACGGCAAAGCGCCAGCGCCAACGAGCCTCGCCCAGGGCGTCATCACCGACGTCAACCTCAATGCCACACGCACCTCCTTTGGTCTGACGCGCCAGTCGTTGATTCATCCGCCCGAGGCTTATGTCAGCGAAGCCGCCAATTTCAACCCGGCGCGGATTACCAACGTCAATGAAAAGTTGGCCAATGTACCGCTCGGCAAAACCGAGCTGGTGAACTGGAAAGCCAAGGACGGTTTAAACATCGAAGGTTTGTTGACTTATCCCGTCGGATTCCAAAAAGACAAACAATATCCGTTGTTGTTAGTGATTCACGGCGGCCCCGCGGGGGTGTACAGCCAATCGTTTATCGGCAACGCCTATCCGTATCCGGTCGCGGCGTTGGCGGCCGAAGGCTATCTGGTGCTGCGTTGCAACCCGCGCGGCTCCACTGGTTACGGGGCCAAGTTCCGCTATGCCAATGTCAAGGATTGGGGCGGCGCCGATTATCAGGATCTCATGGCCGGCGTCGATCACGTGCTCAAAATGGGCATTGCCGACGAGAAAAAAATGGGCGTCATGGGCTGGAGTTATGGCGGTTTCATGACCTCGTGGACGATCACGCAGACCAAACGGTTCAAGGCCGCGTCAGTCGGCGCCGGGGTCACCAATCTTGCCAGCTTCACGGGGACCGCGGATATTCCAAGCTTTCTGCCCAGCTACTTCGGCGGCGAGTTTTGGAACCATCCGGGACTCTATGAAAAGCATTCCGCGATGTGGCAGGTCAAGAACGTGGTCACGCCCACGCTGATTCAGCACGGCGACAAGGACGACCGGGTGCCGATCAGTCAGGGTTACGAATTGTACAACGCCTTGAAACGCCAGGGTGTGACGACGCAGATGGTGGTCTATCCGCGGACGCCGCACAGCCCTAGCGAGCCGCGGTTGTTGCAGGATGTCATGCAGCGGAATGTGGATTGGATGGCGAAGTATGTGAAGTGATTTGTTTCATTAGCACGTAGGCCGGCCTTCCCAGGCCGGCCTGGGAAGGCCGGC
>DASRAT010000380.1:0-2239 GCA_035638015.1 Gemmataceae bacterium
CCATCCATGATTCTGAGAAGGTGAAGATGTCCGTTCATGGAAAACCTATAACCTGGTATTGACAGCGGCAAAACCTACTGTCGCTATTTGCGGCAAAACCTCGTGTCGCGTGACAGGCTCGCCTGTTTTTCTGCTTCATTACAGGCGAGCCGCCTGTGCTACGGACCTTAAAAAACAGCAAACCCGCCCCTGCAAGGCAGGGACGGGTTTCTTGATGCCGGAACCAGTTCTATTTCAACCACCGCTGCTCGGCGGCGTGGGCGCGGTCGAAGGCCACATGTTCGGGTTCCAAAGCGGCTCGTGGGTCGCGGTGAACTGCACAAGCCAATTGATGTGATTGCGCAATTGCTCTGCTGACACGTTGCGGTTGTCCAGGGCGCCTTCCAGTACGATCGTCCCGTTGGGATGCACCGCAAAGCGATTGCTGCCGACTTTGAAGTTGGTTTCGAGCATCTTCCTCATGATTTCGGGCGGAATCGCCTGCCCGGGGCTCAGCGTGGACAACGGCGAGGTCAGCCAGATTTTGCTGCCGTCTTTGCTCAAGGCGATGTTGATCAACCACACCCGGTCGCCTTTTTGAATTTCGAGGTTGATGAATTCCACACCATTGAAATTGGTGGTTTTGTTTTTGAAGCCAAGATCGTCGACCATTTTGCGAATTTCGTTCATCGACAATGCGACGTGCGTCGGCGCGTCCTTTTTAATGTCCGGAGCTTTTTCCTTCCGGGGGTCGTCCTTGATGGGGTCGGGTCGTTGCGCCATGGCGCCGGCGCTGCAGAACAAGGCCAAGGCTACCGCGCTCAACGCCAACTTTTTGATGCTCAACATTTCAGTCATCCTCCTCGATAAATGCCGGCCGCTTGGGAAGTGGTTGGTGGCCGGGCTGATGGTTTTGGCAAGCTGTCCCGCACAGCTTTGTCAATTCCCCAAACGCAGGCGGCGGCGCTTGTGACAGCATAAATCTGAAAACTCCTCACGTGGCAGGCGGCAAGTTGGGCGCAGGCCGGGAACCGAGTATAGTACCCATAACAAGGCCGCTTGCGGCTTAGCATGAACACGAGTGTGACATGGACCTTGCCGCCTATTGCCAGGATATTGCTCAGCGCGCCCGCCAGGCCGCCCGCGCCCTGGCAACCGTGTCGGGGGACCGCAAGGATAAGTGGTTGCGCCAGGCCGCCGCCGCTATGGAATCGCGGTCCGCGGAAATCCTCGCTGCCAACAATCAAGACCTTAACGCTCCCACCGCGGCCGAATTGACAGCCGCTCAGCAGGATCGCCTGCGCTTGACCCCCGAGCGACTCCACGCCGCCGCAGCCGGCATGCGCGAGGTGGCGGCCTTGCCCAATCCGGTCGGCCGCGTGCTTGACAGCAGCGTGCGTCCCAATGGCCTGCACATCCAAAAAGTTGCGGTCCCACTTGGAGTGGTGTTCTTCATCTACGAATCGCGGCCCAATGTCACTGTGGACGCCGCCGCTCTGTGTGTCAAAAGCGGCAACGCCATCGTGCTCCGCGGCGGCAAGGAGGCGCTGCAATCCAACACTGCATTGCACCGCGTCTTGCAAGATACCTTAAGCGCCGCCGGTTTGCCCCTTGATGCGGTCCAGCTGGTGACGACACCGGACCGTGCAGCCGTCGGCCAGCTGTTGAAATTGAACCAGTTCATCGATCTCGTCATCCCCCGTGGCGGTGAAAGCCTGATCCGCCGTGTTGCCGCCGAAGCCACCATGCCAGTGTTGAAACACTATCAAGGTAATTGCCACGTCTACGTGGACGCCGCCGCCGACCTGGCCATGGCCGAACAGATTGTCGTCAACGCCAAATGCCAACGCCCGGGAGTGTGCAACGCCGCCGAAGGCCTCCTGGTGCATGCCGCCATTGCGGAGGAGTTTTTGCCGCGTGTCGGGACTGCTCTACGTCAGCGCGGCGTCGAGCTGCGCGGCTGTGAACGAACGCGGCGTCTGGTGCCCGATGTAATACCAGCCACCGAGCAAGACTACGCCACCGAATACCTCGACTTGATTCTCCGCATCAAAGTCGTTGATGATCTCGACCAAGCCATTGCCCACATCGAGCACTACGGCTCGCATCACACCGACGCCATTGTGACCAGCGACGACACCGCCGCACAGCGTTTCACATCGGCGGTCGATTCCGCAGCGGTCATCGTCAACGCCAGCACGCGCTTCAACGACGGCTTTGAACTTGGCCTGGGCGCCGAGATTGGCATCAGCACGGATAA
>DASRAT010000381.1:0-6706 GCA_035638015.1 Gemmataceae bacterium
GTGCCCATGACGAGCCGCAGGTGGTTGACCTTGAGGCCCTCGGTGAGCAACTGATGCTGTGCGGCGATCAAGTCGTGATAGCCGTATTTGGGGAACTTGGCCTTGAGGCCATCGCTGGGCTTGCTCGATTTGCCGTGGCCGATGTTGTCGGGGATGATGATGTAATACTGCTCGGCGTCCAGGAGCTGGCCCTTGCCGAACAGCTCGCCGGCGAACATCTGGCCGGTCGGTCCCTTGTCAACGAACGGTTCGCCACTGCCGCCGGTGCCGTGCAGGACCAGGATGGCGTTGGCGACCTGGCCGTTTTTGCCGAGTTTGGGTTTGCCGAGTGTGCGGTAGTGGATGCGGGCTTCGGGGAGGGTTTCGCCGGTGGAGAATTTGAAGTTTTTGAGGGTGTAGGAGCCGGGGGTGGGGGTGGGGAAGTCGGCGGCGGGGAGATATGTGTTTGCATGAAAAAACAAAAACAAAACAGCCAGTTTGCGCAACATTTTGAGTCTCCTTCGAGTGAATCGCAAATATGAAATTGCCGAGCGATGTAACTTGCTCACCTAATACTGTGCCTCGACGATTCGGTCGCCATTTCTGCGGACCAACTTTCCAAAAAATGTTGGCCATTTGCTGTTGATGGCATCAAGAAGTTCTTGCCCAAACAAGCAAATACTACGTTCCAAAGGGTTTCCAAAAATGCCGAAACGAAAGTCTGCAGCTATGATGACTGTGTAGTTGTCGTTCGGGAAAACAGATAATGCCCACGAATTGCGAGAGGTGGAAGTAATCTTGTGAGGCGAAAACCGGTAATGCTCATACCATCGAACCGAATCGAGCGCGTAGAGTTGCTCTTGGGGATTTGTCGCTTTACGCAACGCATTCAAAATGAAATCCGTCAGCTGCACTTCGATCATTGCTGATTTGTCAGGCACCTCATAGGCTGCAGAAATATCCCATGTTAGCGACGGATGCGGTTCTATCATGCCAGGACGATCCGATTTACCTCTTCTCTCAAAAACGCCAAATCGTTCATCAAACTGTTCCCAGACAATGTCCTTTTCCTCTGAGGACAGACGTTGCCAGCCCGCATTCTGCCAGCTCGTTTCGAGCTTCTGGCGTTCTCCAATCGTCCACGTCGTTTTTTTGAACAACTTTGGAAGATTTACCGCGAAGGCATCGAGAAGTTCCCTTCCAAAAACGCACATGGTCTGGAGCACACAATCGCCGATGATGCCAAAGCGAAGATCTGAGGCCAAATAGATATAGCTGTCTCCGTCGGGCAGAACGGGCGTTGCCCACGACTTCGCGCTAGCATCGGACAGACCGCCGTGTGGGTCAAAGAAGTAACAGGGGTGATTCCAATCTAGAACCAACAATTCTTCGCCCTTGTTCGTACACGTCTTGAATGCCGTCAACGCCTTTATCGTGAGATCAGTCTCTAACTGATCGCGGTGATCCTTTCCGCGCAGAAAGATGGGTGAAATATCCCAGGTTTTGGACGGTTCAGGACTTCGGCATTCCAGTTCTCTGCGGTACTTATCCCAGCACGCATCTTCTTGACCACGGGACATTTCGCGCCAGCCCCATTGTTCGAGAGATCTCAGGTTAACTTCACGCTCATCTTCAAAATCAGTTAGGTGGTCGAATGCCACTAAACCGAAGTTCTGCTGAATACAGCCATCCATCTTAAAGTTCCAAAACGGAAGGCGCTGGTTCTCTTCGGGAAGGTGAGCAAGTAACGCTAGACACAAGTCAGCAATCCGGCGTTCTTGGGGAGCGAAGTAGAATCGCGGACAAGGAACACAAATCAGCCACCCAAAAGTCCTCTTTGTGATCCAGAAAAGCCCATATCGCTCCGGCTTCTGTCGATGGCACGAAAGAGCGCTGCCTTTCTCGAACAAAGGGGTTATTTCCGCCCAATAACCGGCCTTTTCAATTGCCCGCTGCAATCTCTCGTATTCATCTAACGTGCCACTGTGCGGCTCTGCTAAGTTGGGGACCTCGAATGGATTCCGTGCCAGAATCGACCAAAATGGGATTTCTTTGCTGAATTCATGGTCTTTGGAGTCGATAGGACCATTCGCCAGGAAGGACTCCAAATCTTGGCTCGCCACGGTTAACGCCGAATGGCGGATTGCAAATATAGGATTGCCGTCTACGGCGGGAAACGCAGGTATGTAATGACCGTAACGGATCGGGATTAAAGGTGAAACCTGAGCAAGCATTACCTTGGTTTTCTCAATGGCGGCGTCAAGCTTGTATGGTTTTTTTCCCCATGCTTTGGGCCAGAAATCATTGTGTTCGATGTCAAAGAGGATGCCTCGCAAAGGGCGGTCGAAATGCCGACGCAAGTTTTCTTCGGATTCAGAACGCCAGTTGGGAAAACCTCCAGAAACTGGCAAGGCTGTCTGTAGAAATCGCCGTAAGTCGGGAGGAAAACGGAGGTCAAACTTGCCTTCCACCCTGGCAACTTCTTCATTGCTTAGTCCATCCTCAAACGCAATTCGCTGAGTGCGCATGTGGTCGACGACTGACCGAATAGTTTCTTCATTCATGTGGCATTGTCATGGAGATTAGGTGCCAGAATTCCAGCTTCCACTCGATCACCCGCCGCATTGGTATCCAGCAAGAACCGCCTCATTGGAAGATTCCCTCGATACTCTGGGAACGTTTATCCCATTGAGACAATTCATATTCCTTCTGGGCCTTTCGAGCAGCGTCTCGCGCTGCGCGTTCTTCTTCCGTGAATTCCATCGGCTCCAACGCGTTATACCAGCGGGTCCAATCCTCCCTTGCCTCCAGCGATTCGGGCAAGTCATTTTCGCCCACACCCTCTCCATTGGCGGGGAGCGGAATGACGAGTTGCGTTCCGTCGGGCAGATCGAGCGGCTTCTCAGTTTCAATGCGGCCGTCGCGGACGGTGCCTGTGATGGTTGTCATGGATTTCCTCCTCGATTGCTATGCCGCAAGCGGCAAAATCACTCCGCCTCATAAGACAAATTCGGCCCCAGCCAGCGTTCCACTTCCTTGACGGCCATCCCCTTCCGCGCCGCGTATTTCTCGACTTGATCGCGAGTCACCATGTCCACCGCGAAATACTTCGCTTCAGGATGGCCGAAGTACAGGCCGCTGACCGATGCCGCCGGCCACATGGCGTAGCTTTCGGTGAGCTTGATGCCGGTGGCGGATTCGACGTCGAGCAGGTTCCAGAGCGTTTTCTTTTCGGTGTGGTCGGGGCAGGAGGGATAGCCGGCGGCGGGGCGGATGCCGTGGTATTTTTCGGCGAGCAGGTCGTCTTTGGACAGGCTTTCGTCATTGCCGAAACCCCATTCCTTGCGAGCTTGCTCGTGCAGCAGTTCGGCGAGGGCTTCGGCCAGGCGGTCGGCCAGTGCTTCGACCATTATGGCGTTGTAATCGTCCAGGTCAGCTTTGTAGCGCTTGACGATTTCTTCGGCCCCGACGCCGGCGGTTACGGCGAAGGCGCCAATGTAATCCGCGAAACCGCAAGCGGTGGGCGCGATGTAGTCGGCCAGGCTGCGGAAGGTGGTTTGGCCTTCGCGTTCCCATTGTTGGCGGAGCATGGGGAAACGGCAGCGCTCGGTGGTGCGGGTGTCGTCGGTGTAGACGATGATGTCGTCGCCGTCTGAGTTGGCGGGGAAGAAGCCGTAGACGGCGTGGGCGGTTAGCAGTTTCTTTTGGACGATGTCGGCGAGCATTTTTTGGGCTTTGCCGAACAGGTCGCGGGCTTCTTTGCCGAGGGTCGGATCGTCCAGAATCGCCGGGTATTTGCCGCTCATTTCCCAGGTCATGAAGAACGGCGACCAGTCGATGTACTGGGCGATGTCGCTGAGAGGAAACTCGCGCAGAGCGCGTGAACCGATAAAAGCGGGTTTGGGGAGGGGCGACACTTTCCAGTCAATCGTGAAGCGTTTTTGCAAGGCCTCGGCGTAGGGAACGAGTTTGCGTTGCCGGCGGCGGGCGTAATTTTCGCGTTCCTTGGCTTGCATGACACGGTTGTCTTTGTCGAGATCGGGCCTGGCGTCGGGGCGGTTGAGGCGATCCACGACTCCGACAGCGCGCGAGGCGTCCTTAACATGGATGACGGTGCCGTGATATGCCGGCGCAATCTTGATGGCGGTGTGTTTGGCGCTGGTGGTAGCGCCGCCGATCAGCAGTGGCATCTGGAAACCTTCACGTTCCATTTCCTTGGCGACGTGGACCATTTCGTCGAGCGACGGCGTGATCAGGCCGCTCAGGCCAATCATGTCGGCGCCTTCGTCGCGGGCGGTTTGCAGGATTTTTTCGCAGGGAACCATGACGCCAAGATCGACGATGGCGTAGTCGTTGCAACCCAGGACGACGCCGACAATGTTTTTGCCGATGTCGTGCACGTCGCCCTTGACGGTGGCCATGACGACTTTGCCGCGGGCTTTGCGTTCGCCGCTGCCGCCCGCGGCCAACTTCTCGGCTTCCATGAACGGCAGCAAATAGGCAACCGCTTTTTTCATGACGCGGGCGGATTTGACCACCTGCGGCAGGAACATCTTGCCTGCCCCGAAGAGATCGCCGACCACGTTCATGCCGTCCATGAGCGGGCCTTCGATGATGTGCAGCGGGCGTTCGTATTTTTGACGGGCTTCCTCGATGTCCGCGTCGATGTGGTCGACAATGCCTTGCACCAGGGCGTGCTTTAGGCGTTCTTCCACGGAGCCGGAACGCCAGGCTTGCGCCTGCGCGCTCCCCTTCGGGTCGCGGCTATGCTTCAATGTTTCGGCGAAGGTGGTCAGGCGGTCGGCGGCGTCAGGGCGGCGATTGAGCAACACGTCTTCGACGTGCTCAAGCAAATCCTTGGGAATCTCCTCGTAAACCTGAAGCTGGCCGGCGTTGACGATGCCCATGTCGAGGCCGGCCTGGATCGCATGATAGAGGAAGGCGGCGTTCATCGCCTCGCGGACTACATCGTTGCCGCGGTAGCTAAAAGAAACGTTGCTGACGCCGCCGGAGGTTTTGCATTTGGGAAGAACGCGTTTCAACTCGCGGACGGCTTCGATGAACTCGACGGCGTAATTGTTGTGTTCCTCGATGCCGGTGCCGACGGTGAGGATGTTGACATCGAAGATGATGTCGGTTGGGTCGAAACCGATTTCTTCGGTGAGCAAATTGAAGGCACGCTGGCATATGGCAACTTTGCGATCGCGCGTCACAGCCTGGCCTTCTTCATCGAACGCCATGACGACGACGGCTGCTCCATAACGATGACACAGCCTCGCCTGGTGCAGGAATTTTTCTTCGCCTTCCTTGAGACTGATCGAGTTGACAATCGGCTTACCTTGAATGCACTGCAAACCCGCTTCGATCACTTCCCATTTGGAACTGTCCACCATCCAGGGCACTTTGGACAGCGTGTCTTCGTCGGCCATCAAACGAAGGAAGCGCGTCATCGCCTCGACGCCGTCAATCAGATCGGCGTCCATATTGATGTCGAGAATGTTGGCGCCATTTTGGACCTGGTCGCGGGCGACGGCGATGGCGGCCTCGTAGTTGCCGTCCTTGATGAGGCGTTTGAATTTGAGCGAGCCGGTGATGTTGCAGCGCTCGCCGATCATGGTGAAGTTGGTTTCGGGGCGCAGGGTCAGGACTTCGTCGCCGCAGTAATAGGACCAGTCGGGCAGGTCGGGCACGCGGCGTGGTTTGACGCCCTCGATCTCCTTATTCATGGCCGCGATCCATTCGGGCGTGGTGCCGCAACAGCCGCCAATCAAGTTGACCCAGCCGTTGCGGGCGAACTCGCCCATGGTTCGTGCGGTGCCGTCGCGGCCGAGGCCGCGGAAACCACCCATGCCGTCGGGTAAGCCGGCGTTGGGATAACAGGACAGCGGCTTGCGGGACAAACCCGCGAGACTTTCCATGGCGGAGCGCAAGAGATCGATGCCGACGCCGCAGTTGAAACCGACTGCCAGGGCGTCGAAGTGCGAAACCGAAACGTAAAAAGCTTCGGGCGTTTGCGAAAAGAGCGTGCGGCCGCCAGGGGCGTAAAGCGTGCCGGAGACAATGACGGGCAAGTGACGGCGATTCTCGGTGAAGTATTTGTCGAGCGCGAAGAGACAGGCCTTGACCACGAGGATATCGTTGCCCGTTTCCACAGCGAGCAAATCGACGCCACCGGCGATCAGGCCTTCGATCTGGCCCGTGTAGGCATCGACAAACTGCTGAAATGTCATCGAGCGCTCGCCGGGCTTGGAACTGGGCTCGATGTAAAGCGGTTTGTTGGTGGGTCCAATGCTGCCGGCGACGAAACGCGGCTTATCGGGATCGCGGCGCGACCATTCTTCAGTGGCGGCGCGAGCCAGCTCGGTTGCTTTTTTGTTGATCTCGAAGACGCGGTCTTGCAGGCCGAACTCTGTCAGGCCGATGGAGGTGGCGTTGAAGGTGCAAGTCTCAACAATGTCGGCGCCGGCGTCGAGGTAAGCGCGGTGCACTTCTTCGATGAGTTTGGGTTGGGTTAGCACCAAGGCTTCGGTGCAGTTTTTCAGCGACATCGGATGGTCACGCAGCTCCGTGCCGTGATAATCGGATTCCGCCAGCTGTTTGGCGTAGAGGAGCGCACCCATCGAGCCGTCCAGCACTAGCAGGCGCTCGGCGAGCAATTGGTCCAAGATTTGGCGCGTGGTCGATTGCGCTTGCATCAACATGCCGACTTACCCCAAACAGGTGGCGC
>DASRAT010000382.1:0-3149 GCA_035638015.1 Gemmataceae bacterium
TGGAAGTAATTGGCAAAATCCGCGCCAACATAAAGATGCAAAAGCGTCGCCACGACGATCCTGGTGATGTTTGCGGCCAGGGCAATTGGCAAGGCACTGATGAAAATCAGGCCCTTCTCCAGAGGCGTGCGTGCCGCCAGCAGCACAACGGCGGTGGACAGTGCGAAAAAGATCATCAACATGCTCAAGCCGCTGCAAGCCTCGACCACGCCGATGCGCACCTCTTCGCCGATGCGAATGATGTTCCCTTCGCTAAACGCCGCGAAGCCCATTGTTTGCAGGACAAAGGTGCTGGCCAACGTGGCCACGCGCTGGAGTGGATGGGCCAATCCCACCTCCACGCGATGCGGCAACGGCACCATGAACATCAAGAAAACGATCGCCGGCCACGCCCAGTGGAATGCTTTCCATCCTCCCCAAAGCAGACAAATGCCGGCCAGGCATGGCAGGAGTGACGCCATGCTGAGCCACTCGAAGTACACATAAGTGCCAAGGAAACGCAGGCCAAGTCCCGCCAGCAGGAAACCCATTCCCCACAATGCCGCGGGCCTGCCTGGTTTTTTCCGGAGCATGTCTCGCCGCAGCCACAACAAAATCATGGCGAACGGCGGCACCAGAAACCCATGCGAATACTGCGACTGGTCGCCCCAGCGGCTCGCCGTATCGGCCAGAGTCGGCCACCAGACCCAAACCAATCCCACGACGGCTGCTAGCGCCAGCCATGTCTCCGCCGGCAGCTTGGTCGAGGGTTGCACAGCGTTTTTTGGCACGGCACTCATTATTTGTCACGTCCCCTGATATTTCAGCAAATTCCAAACAATCAAAATCGTAATGGTCGGCCACGATTCACCCCAACGCTGCGGACGAATCGAGGTCAAGAATTCGGTAACTAACACTTTGCGGCGCAGCACCATCCCGCTAGCGCAAAGTGGGATTATTCCACCAAAAAAACGGCGATTGACCGGTGGGGTTGGTTAAGGCGATGGTGGCAAGAATCAAAAATTCGCCTCAAGGTCGGGCACCACGAGGGCTTATAACACTCAGTAGATAGTAAAGACGAGAATCGGGAACATGTCAACAATTAATTCTCAATTTTCCTGGCATCACGCGACGGCCTCCGCGTGGAACATGTTTCAGAACATAGTGTTACGGCAAGGAAGTCAACTGCCGCATCAAGGGGGCACAGACCGAGCCGTTAACTAACCCGCCAAAAAGCCCTTGCTCACTGGCCTCATTCTCAAAACGGTTCCTTGGATGAGGTCCTTCACCAAACAGCGTGACCGATCCAACCAGCGGCAGATATATCGCTCCCATGCGAATTGCCTGCCAGGTGTGGCCGCATTCGTGGGCCATCACCTCGCTGCAACCCGGACCACAGCTGACGTCCGCGGCCGCGCGACGTTGGCTGTCCCCCAATCGTCCGCCGGCAACTGCCACGGGATTCGAGCGTGACGCGGGCACCGCGGCTTGTTCCCGCAACAAACCCAATGCGAAATCCCAACCGATGGCGATGACATCCGCCGCCCAGGTTGTGCAACAGCCCGCCAACAGCGGCCAGCGGCCGTCCCAGTCGCGGCGATGGTTGGCATACACGGCGACGATGCGCCAGTCCCTTTCGCGGCGGCTTTTGCCGTAGACGCGGAAGCACGGCGTGCCGCCGAGCCAGTGCAGAAACGGATCAAGGAGAGTGGGAGGCATAAGTCCGCTTGGGAATTGGCCGACGGCTCACCGAGCCACACATCACATTCTACCCTTTTGGTTGAGCAAAGCCCAATTTCCTTCTTCTCATATCAAACCCTTATAGAATGGTGCCCGACTCCCATCTGGGTCCGCTACTGTGAGGTCTTCATGCGTCCCGTCGACATCCTCCGCAAAAAACGCGACGGCCATGCCCTCGAACCGGCCGAGATCGACGCCTTCATCCACGGCGTCACCACGCAGACTTGGCCGGATTACCAAATCTCAGCACTGCTTATGGCCATCGTCCTCAATGGCATGAAGGCTGAGGAAACGGCGAACCTGACGCGAGCCATGGTTTACAGCGGTCAAAAGCTCGACCTCTCCGACCTGCCCGGCGTCAAAGTGGACAAGCACTCCACGGGTGGCGTCGGCGATAAACTGTCGTTGATCTTGGCGCCCCTGGCAGCGGCTTGCGGCGTCACTGTGCCGATGATGTCCGGCCGCGGTCTGGGCCACACGGGCGGAACGCTCGACAAACTGGAATCAATCCCTGGTTTTCGCGTCGGCCTGAGTTTGCCGGAGTTTCGCGCCGCGCTCGAGAAAGTCGGCTGCGCTCTCATTGGTCAGACGGGCGAGATTGCCCCGGCGGACAAGATTCTGTATGCCTTGCGTGACGTGACCGCGACGGTCGAAAGCATTCCGCTCATCACCGCCTCGATCATGAGCAAGAAAATCGCCGAGGGGATTGACGCCCTGGTGCTGGACGTGAAGTGCGGGCGGGGCGCCTTTATGAAAAACCGCACCGACGCTCGCAAGCTGGCCGAGTCGCTGGTGGCGACCGGCAACGCCAACGGTGTGCGGACGCAAGCGCTCATCACCGCGATGGAATCGCCGCTAGGCCGGGCCGTCGGCAACGCGCTGGAAGTGATCGAATCACTGGAAACCCTCAAGGGACGCGGACCGTCAGACGTGGAAGCACTGTCCGTGGCATTGGCGGCGCGGATGGTGCTGGTAGGCGGCCGCGCGAAGTCCTTGGGCGAAGCCGAGACAAAAGTGGCGGAAGCTCTGCGCTCCGGCCAGGGGCTTGAGAAATTTCGCCAAATCATCGCCCACCAAGGCGGTCATCCCGAGGTGGTGGACGACTACAGCCGTTTGCCGATAGCGTCAAAGCGGGCGCTTGTGCGGTCAGACAGCAGCGGGTATGTTGGTTCCCTTAATGCCGAGTTGCTCGGCCGGGCAACAATGGTGCTAGGCGCGGGCCGCGATCGCGTCGAGGACGCCGTGGATCATAGCGTGGGCGCGATCCTTGTCAAAAAAGTTGGCGACGTCGTCCAAGAAGGCGAAATGCTAGTGGAATTGCATTACAACGCTGCCTGGGCTTTGGATGCGGCGATGGCTTTGGCACAACAGGCTTTTGTCGTGGAAGAGGTTCCGCCGCCGCATTACCCGCAAATCCTGGAGAGCCTTGG
>DASRAT010000383.1:0-3053 GCA_035638015.1 Gemmataceae bacterium
CTTTGTATTGGCTTTGGCGGCGAACGGAACGATTAGCCGAGGTCCGCAGGACCGCGCGGCAAGCGCGGTCCTGCGGAGCGCGGCTAAACAATGGACATGCTGGCAGCGCAGCATTAGATTAGCGCCTGGGAGTTTTGCGAGGTCCGTTTCATGATCCGCGTCAAATGTCCAAAATGCGCCTTCTCGCTCGCCCTTGATGACGACGAAGCGGGCCAGGTCGGCGAATGCACCGAATGCGGCGCCCGTTTTCGCGTACCGACACCGAAGGCCGCGGCGCCCAGCCGGCCACGCCCCGCAGAGGACAAGAAGCGGCCCCCCCCTCGCCCTCGCGATTACGACGACGATGAGGATGAGGATGAGGATGAAGAAGAACTAGACGACCAGAAACCTAAAAAGCCTGCCGCCAAGCCTCGGGCGAAAGAGGCGCGGGAACAAACCAAGGCACTTATCCAAACGGCCGTGTCTTTGGTGCTCTGCACTATCGTCGTGGGAGTCGCGGGCATCTTTATCAGTCGTCTGGGCATGGCCGCGGCTATTCTGGGTGTGCTGGCGTTTGCCGGCTGCAGCGGCATGCTGGCCCGCAATGCCAACGCCGACAGCGGTATGGCGGCATTCCTGATCATGCTGGGCCCCATCGTCTACATTGCCTTTCTCGCCAACGACGTTCTGCAATTCATGCCCGAGCTGCAAATGATTTTGGTGGTGCTTCTGGTGGGTGGACCGATTTACGGCATCGTTTGGTCCGTTCAGAATTGGGATCGTGCTGCAAAACTCTGCGTTGTCAATGTCGCTTGCGTCCTGCTTTTCTGTGCGGGCGAGTTGTCTTGGGCTGTCAATGTAATGCGCCTGGAATCTCGAAGGGAAGCTTTACGGCAGACCCTGGGGATTCAGCGCGTGGTGGTAAAATAGCATCGACCACCGACATATGTCGACTCCGTCTATCAACCATAACCACGCGGATGTGTCCGGTGCCAGTGCCAGGCGGTTTCCACGATACTCTTCAGATCGGCATAGCGTGGCCGCCAACCCAATTCCCGCTGAATCTTCTCGGAGGATGCCACCAACGTCGGCGGGTCGCCCGGCCTCCGCGGCCCTTCCTTGATCGGCACTTTCTTGCCGGTTACTTCCTCGACAGTGCGAATCACCTCGCGCACGCTGTAGCCGCGGCCTATGCCAAGGTTGTAACGCAGCTCCACTCCGGCCCCGAGCTTTTCGAGCGCCAACAGGTGGGCCTCCGCGAGGTCCTCGACATGGATGTAATCGCGAATGCAGGTTCCGTCCGGTGTGGGATAATCAGTTCCAAACACTTCAATGTGTGGCCGTTTACCCGTAGCGGCAAAGATGACCAGCGGGATCAAATGCGTCTCGGGGTCATGATCCTCGCCGATCGAAGCATCGGCGCTGGCACCGGATGCGTTGAAATAACGCAAGGTGGCATAGCCCCAGCCATACGCCTTGGCGAAATCGCCAAGCGCTCCTTCCACGGCAAGCTTGCTGGCCCCGTAAGGATTGATCGGATGCTGCGGCGTATCCTCGGTGATCGGCATCCTTTCCGGCATGCCGTAGGTGGCGGCGGTGCTGGAAAAGACGAAGCGATTAACCTTGTTCTTGCGGGCGCACTCCATCAGGTTGAGCGTGTTGACGAGATTGTTCTGGTAATACTTGGCGGGGTCCTTGACCGATTCGCCGACATAAGTCCACGCCGCGAAGTGGACAATCGCCTCAATGCGGCGCTCGAGCATGACATGGTCCAGCCGCGGAATCTCGTTCAAATCACCGACGATGAGCCGGTCGGCGGGCACGGCCTGACGGTGGCCCATGGACAGGTTGTCGTAGACCCAAACGTCGTGGCCGCGGGCCAGGCAGAGTTTGACAGTGTGTGAACCGATGTAGCCGGCGCCGCCGGTGATGAGTATGCGCATGATGTTGGTTTACTTTTTCTCGATCCGAAGACTTTTGGCGCTGGCTTCGAAGACTGCATCCAGTTTGTCACCGCCATCCGCCAAAGTGCTACAGGTGATAGCCAGTTTCTTTCCGGGGGCAAGGTCCAAGCAATAAACGGTCTGGCGCAGCCGGATTCCCTGGTGCTCGGCCTCAAAAACCAGGCGCACACACGCCGCCCCCTCCGCGGTTTGCATCTCCGTTTCGCTGATTTCCTTGATGTCCTTAATCACGGCTTGCAGCGCTTTCTTACTGGCGGCGACGTAGTCCTTCAAATTGCTGGTGGACGATTCGTCCATGAACACCATGTTCGAGCCGAAACCGTTCACCACCGGTCCCACCAGAATCTTGAATTTCAGCCCGCCAAACTCTTGCGCCGTCCAGTTTGGCGGCAATTCGATGGAGAACCCTCCGTCCTTTTCGACATGCCGCGCCGGTTTATCTTGTACGCCGCCAACATTGGGGATCATGACCACGAAAGCCAGTAGATTCATCACTATCGCTGCACGCATGGTCCCATACTCCTCCAAGATCGAGTTTCCAATTCACAGAATGCTAATGCACCGTCGTCAATTCGTGATCCCCTTGGTGATCCCCATAAACACATCTTCCAAGTCAATCTCTTCCTCCTTGAGCGTTTTCAACCTAAACCCAGATTTGATAAGAAGCTCGGCAATAAAACTACCATCGGTGACGCCTTCCTTGAGCGTCACCAACAAACGTTCCTCTTCAGCTTTCAACTCCACGGTGTCGATGTCCGCATGGTTGACCAGTTGGTCCTTGGCCATGTGATTCATGTTATTGGCCACCTGCACGCTCAGCACCGTGCGCTGGCGGACCTGGCGGATGGCGGACTCGACATCGCCGTCGAAGAGCAATCTGCCGCGCTCAATGATACCGATTTTGTTACAAATATCGGCCAACTCGGGCAGGATATGGCTCGACACCAGAATCGTTTTGCCCATGCTGCGCAGCTCTTTGAGGAGGCCGCGCATCTCGATGCGGGCGCGGGGGTCAAGGCCGCTGGCCGGCTCGTCAAGCAACAGCACTGCCGGCTCGTGTAGCAACACGCGGGCTAACCCAAGACGCTGCGTCATGCCACGCGAGAGACT
>DASRAT010000384.1:0-2022 GCA_035638015.1 Gemmataceae bacterium
CCCGCATTCCCTTCAATGGCCTCACGACCGATGCCCTGCAGCGCTATGTCGATGAACGGTCCAAGGAAACCGGCCGTAAGGGCAAGCCCGTCAGCCACACTACCATCCAGAAAGAAATCGGCACGCTGGCAAGCATCTGGAATAAGTGGGCCTTGCCGCAGCGGCTGGTCGCCGGCCCCGCCCCGACCCGCGGCTTAATTTACAACAAGGCCAGGGGCAAGCCGCCATTCGCTACCTGGAGCCAGATCGCCCGCCAGATTGACCGAGGCGGATTGACCACGAACCAGGAACGGGAGCTTTGGGAATGCCTATTCCTCACGCTACCTGAAATCGAACAGCTCTTGGCCCATGTCCGCGACACCTGCCGGCACCGCTTCATTTTCGCGATGTTCGCCTTCGCGGCGCACACCGGCGCCCGTCGGAGCGAGTTGCTTCGCTCCCACGTGGATGACTTTGATTTCACGGGCGGCATGGTGACGATCCGCGAAAAGAAGAAGGATCGATCCAAGGACTTTACCTTCCGCTCTGTGCCGTTGTCCCCCTTCCTTCGGGATGTGATGCACGATTGGTTCAAACGCCACCCCGGCGGGCAGCTCACCATTTGCTCGCAGTCGAATGCTCTGCTTACTGCCCAATTGGCCGCACATCACTTCCGCTGGGCTTTAGACGGCAGCAAATGGGAAGTGCTGAAGGGCTGGCACGCACTCCGGCACAGCTTCGCGTCGAACTGCGCCGCCAAGGGCGTTGACCAGCGGCTCATCGACGAATGGATGGGGCACCAGACCGAAGAAATGCGAAGGCGCTACCGGCACCTGATCCCGAACCAGCAGCAGGCTGCCATTCGCACGGTTTTTGGCTAACAGCTTTGAGTAATGGCAATCCAGCTTTACTTGGTCGGCCCGACATGCGCAATCTTCCTACCGCCTTCAAGTCGGCCGCTTTCCTCAACAAAAGTCCAAATTCATTGTTTTTCTTGCCATCCCAGTTGTCTATGGGATAGGGCGATCTGTTTTCTCACCAACAAGAAGGACACCCAGCAATGTTCTCAATTCCACCCGATGACTTCCGTGACGATCAAGACCAACCAGCCATCGACCAGTGGCTGACAGACGGTGGAGCCTTGTCCCCCGACGATTAGTCTTTTTTCGGAGAATCTACGATGACGCCAAAACACGAACGCATGTGGAAAACGGCCATGCAGCGCCACCAGGCGGCCATGACGCTGGTCGCGGACTATGGCGGCACGCTCCCCAATGACAAACAACTCTGGGCGGTCAGCTGGCTTTGCTACCACTCTCGCAATCTGCAATTGCTAGCCGCGGCGCGGCAATTCGACGACATGGCGTTCGAGCAAGTCTTTGAAAAAGTCATTCACTTTGCTCGCCAAGTGATGGACCGTTTCAGCGTTTCCAATGTGGAAACGGCTCAAGCCATTCACGCTGCCGCGGCTTAGCGTGATGGATAGAGGAAGGCAATTGGCTAAGGGAAAAAAGGTAGGTTTAAAACGCGGGCGGGTTGTCATCTTCAACCAAATGTAGGTTGCATTCTTCACGATGCACAAGCGCCTGAAACCGCATGAGGAGCAACAATTCGGCCTGCTTTGCCCGCAATTTTTCTGCTGATATTCGGCGACCGCCTGCTTGGCCTTTCCGATTGCCTTGGCGAAGTTCCTGTCCAGTGCGCTCGCAAAGTCGCACCGACTCGCGTTTACAAAATTCCAAAAGCCTGTTTCTAAAAAACTCCTCCTGGGGAAAAGGGAACAGGCCCCCAAATCGGTTATCGGGAACACGAACCAATGCACGCCATTTCGGTTGTTTATCCCGTTTTGTGGTTCCTAATAAGGTGAACGCAAAACCTGGAACCCACATGGGGCAGTCATCGACCGGAAAGTGGCCCAAACGACTGCCAACCCACCAATCTGGCTGACAAGTTTCTGGCAAACATCCACCTGCCTTTTCCTGGGCGACGTGCTGTATACAAGCCACACGCAGTGCCTTGAAACCATCGGCAAAAGATTTTGCA
>DASRAT010000385.1:0-5914 GCA_035638015.1 Gemmataceae bacterium
GCAATGGCATGCGAATCCCGAAATTCGTTGGGCAGCTGTCACATTATTGGGGGTGCTTGGCAACCCTGTTAGTGCCACGGCGATTGCGGCCATACTCCCAAATGAACAAGAGCATGGGGTTTATTTTGCCGCAGTAGAAACCCTCAAAAAGATGCCATCGGCAGCTGTCCTGTCAATTGAGAAGTTGATAAGGCCATCACAATCTGGCGTTCGACAATGGAATTGCCCATTCGCTGTCGAAACTCTAGCATTTGTAGGCGGTTCGACCGCTACTCACTCGATTGAAAGCTTTCTGGATGATCCCGACCCAGAATTCCGCCGAGTAGCGGCCGCCGCTCTTGGAGATTTGCGCGAAACGTTTTCGATGCCCACGTTAGTCGAGGCCTTGCGTCACGACAAAGACCCAGAGGTCCGTAGTGAGGCCGCTTGGGCATTGGAGAAAATAGGAGACAGGGTAGAAAGCGAAAGGAAATTCCTAGTGACGGCTCTTGCCGAGGTCGTCGAGCGCGACCGGTCTTCAATCGTTCGAGTTCAGGTTCACGATGCCTTAATGGCCCTCGGTGTTGTATATGGCGCAGGTCCTGGTAAAGTGGCGACAGGTAATTCTGGTGAGCAGCTGATAAGCGAGACGTTGAGAAGGGACGCTAGCAATGTTTGTAGGCAATTGTTCACATTTTGCCTAACAGGCGAAGTGCTCTATGAAGATTGTATTAATGCGTTTGTCTTAGATTGGATGGTCAAGCAGCTTCGCGACAGAAAGCATCTGGATATTAAATACACGACCCTCCGCGACCACCTTGAAAAGGTTCAGTCACTCTTTGCAGCACATATCACTGATCTGGCATTTCTCTATGACAGCGGTCAAGGGCAGCATGGCTATGAAATTACACCTCAATGGGATGTAGCATGGCATATCGCGATGCGAATACTCGAAAGAAAGCAACCCATTAATCTTGACATGCGGACATGAACGGTATTGACAGGTTCACCACCAAGACTAATAGTGGGGAAACTTTGTTTTGCAAACAACTTGCCTTTTCGCCCAATGTCCGATCCCCAATTGCGACTTGACCTTCAAAAGATTGAGTTCCCCTCAGATCGAATAACGATCAAATCTCTACGCCGATTGTTCCCAGAAACTCTTGACAGCTGCCGTTCATACCTTCGAGATTTCGAAAACATGGAACTACATGCGATGCTGGGGCTTGAGCGCGATCTCGCCGAGGCAGCGTTCAATTCTGCCGTTGGGAGTGTGTTAAAGCCCGTCAGCATTGATCAAGACGAGCAAATGCTTGTTGGTATTTACATTCGTTATGGGCTCGCCACCGGGCCTCATCAAGCTCACGAACTGATCCGTACCTTTCGTGAGGCCGCCGCAAAGCAAGTAGGAGAGTTGGGCTCGAACTTGCCAATGCGCTGACATTTTTGTTGCATTTACTTGTGCAGCACCTCCCCCGCATCACAACTCAATTCGGCAAACTCACTTGCGTCGCCTCGCGGGTTTCCGCGAACCGGGCGATTATCGCATTTCCTGTGATAGATTCGGATTTCAGTGGAGACACGCTTCTAGGGCGAATTGATTGCAAGGCCCAGATAATTCCGTCTTTTCCGGGGGAATCACGGCCATGAATAGTACCGCTTGCGGAACAAAACCTGCCTTAACTCCTGTCCACAGTCTGGACATCCAAGACATGGTAGATGCTGTTTGTTTTAGCCTACAGGAGCCCGGCTACCTGGAGTTTATCGACACTAGCACGATCCTTGAACTCACGCCAGAGCAAAAACGAAAGCTGGCAGAGACCATTGTGCCGATGCTGTGTGAACTCTTGACCCGAATTGAAAGACAGCATCGCTTTTCTGTCCTCCTGCTCCTTCGAGCTCTTGGCCAAGCGGCCAGGGAAGCCATTCCAACAGTGCTAGGGATACTGGACGACAAGGACCCCCATTTTGTCAAATTCGGCCTTTGCGTGCTACTAGAAATCGCACCGGAAATGGACATAGTGGTCCAAGCAGTGCTACGCCTGTTTCGAAAGAACAAACATCCCTTTCTTATTAGCACCCTTGCTCGTCTCGGTGCAAAGGCTGCGCCGGCTATTCCCGAGTTGCGTGCTTTACTGAAAAACAAGCGACGTCATGTGCGACGCGAAGCGGCCGCAAGCTTAATTGCGATCGGCCCGTCAGGGCTCGCCGCTCTCATTAGCGCGCAGAAGTCACCATGCGCTGCAACTCGCGAAAATGCCGTTGACTGTCTGAACAATCTTGAACGTGGAGAGTTTGACCTTGAGGTACAGTACATCCGCTTTCCCGAGTTGCAGACAGACTTGGTCGATCTCGCCTGGATGGACGCAAACTCTTGTGCATTGAAGCGAAAGGTCATGAAAATCTGGCTTACGGAAAGCTTTGACAACCTCCCGGATTTGGCCGATGTCCTCGAAGAAGCAGGGTGCACAAATAAGGCAATTCTCAATCATTGTCGCTTGGCCATGAGCCACAGCGCCGATTGCTGGGTACTTAAAGCTCTCCTTGACGCCATTCGGCTTACGGTAAAGCAAAACCAACTCAACCAAAACATTCGAATCAGAAATACACCAAAACGCTTGGAGCGCAATTGCGTGAACAATACAGGGATTCCCCGCCTTCAACATCCGACTGCGCTTGGGCACTTTGCCAAAAGAGCGTAAGGAAGCGTGCCGGCCCGAGACGGACAAATAGTCAATACTCGGATTTGTACCGGTAGTTTCACGAAGGCTTAAACCGCTCGATCTTTTAATTTAATCGCCCCAAGGAGTTCATCATCATGCAACAAAATCTCGCCGAATTGGCCCTGACGGTTCCTTTTGCCCTGCCGGTCGCTGTGCCCGTTCCTCCGCCGAGCGCTGCGGAAACTCAGGCCATGAAGCTGATCCGCGTCGCCGTCGATGTCATTGACACACCGCCCCAGGCGCGGACATTTTTCGATCCGGAATTCATTTCCTGCTTGGCCGATGCTATCCGCAGTAACGGTCAGGCGTGGCCCATCAAGGTGTGTCGCGGCGATAAGCCTGGCCGCTGGACGCTCGTGGAGGGTGGGCAGCGCTATCTGGCTTGCAAAGAGGCCGGATTGATCGAGCTACAGGCCATTGAGGTGAGCAGCAACCAGCCCGAAGACAAGCGGTTGGAAGGTCAGTTGCAGGAAAATGGGTTGCGGACGCCGCTGCGGCCGTGCGAGGAGGCGGTGGCTTTGGAGCGCCTGCGCCAGATGCGGGGATGCACGATCAAGGAACTAGCGCGCGCCGTCAAGTTTGATTACACGCATGTTTCTCGGCGGTTGAGCCTGCTCAAAAAATATCCGCCGGCGCAGCGGGCTCAAATTGACGCCGGCGAAATCAATGAAGTGGTGGCTGATGAAATCGCCAAAACTGCCAACGAGCAGGACCGCTTGGCGCTGTTCGAGAGAGCGATCAAGTTTCACTGGACCAAGGAGAAGGCCATTGCCGAAGTCAGTGCCCTGACCAAGCGGCGCAAATCCCCCAAGCCCCAGAACGGACACGTCAAACGCGTCACCTTCCGCCTGGGCGAGCAAGGGGCAACGGTGACCGTGATTGCACCCGACATGTTCCCTGAACTCAAAACCGAAGACGTTTTGTTTGCGCTGGAATTCGCTGTCCGTGAAGTCAAACGAGCATTGCGGCAGCAGGTCACCGCGGGTGAGTTGACCGCACACTTGCAAAAACTCAAAGCCAAGGACCGCAAGGCAAAAGGCGACGAATCGTCCAACGACAAGAACGGTGACCTGCCTAACGGCACGGCCGGCGATGCGGTTTTGTAGGCACAAGGGCGCCAGGCGATTGCGTTTGCTCAGTGCAAATTCGAATCAGGAATCAACGAAGTTCGCAAACGGTAAGAACGGAGGGCAGTGGTCATGGGATTCTTGTCGCGAGCGTTTTACTTTTCGGTGGGCCTTGCCACGGTGGTATGGGTGGCGAGCTTGTATTCTCGCGTGCCGCGTGAGCAACTGACGCAGATCCGCAAGGAAGGTCATGTGATTGCCGGCGCCTTTGTTGTGTTCGCGGTTTTTTTGATGACGCGGGCGGTGGTGCCGGCGAAACAAAGTCGGCGTTACCGCGGCGTGGGAAAATCCATCCTCGATACCGTGCTGTTGATGTGGACACCTAGCGATCCGTTCCGCATCCGCGATCTGGTGGCTGGAGGCGTGTGCATCATTGGCCGTACCGGCTCGGGCAAAACCAGTAGCTCTGGGTTCCAATTGGCCAGGGCAATAGTCGGTATTCCTGTAACCGCTGGATGCATCATTGCCTCCAAGCCAGAGGACAAACAGTTCTGGCAAAAAATCTTCAATGCGGCTGGCCGTAATGCGGATCTTCTGGTCTTTGAACCACGGTCCGGGCTGCAATTCAATGTCATCGATTTTGAAATGCAGAACGGCGGAGACTCTCACGAAGTTACTCGTTTCATTTTGACAATTGACGACGCCATGCAGCGTTCTGGAAACGGCGGCGGTACTAACGAAAAGTTTTGGGAAAAATCGAAAGCACGGACGATTTATAACGGCGTGGAAATAATCCGCAAGGCCATCGGCAAAGTAAGCGCACCGTCGCTAGCGGCGTTGATCACGGACGCGGCGACCAGTGAAGCGCAGCTCACCGAGGAGAAGTGGCGGCAGGGGAATCACTGCCAAATGCTGGCGGAGGCTATGAAGGCTCCCAAGACTGAAGCCGAAGAGCATGACTATCGCCAGGCGGTAGATTTCTGGCTCGGCGAGTGGCCGCGCATGGATGTCAAGGTCCGCTCGTCGATCATGGCCGACATCATGGGCGTGCTGCACACGCTAAACACAGGAGAAATCCGAACATTGCTTAGCGGCGGTACCAACGTCTCCCCAGCCATCATGGAACGCAGCAAATGGGTGCTGGTCAATATGCCGGTCCATGAAAAAGGCGCCGGGGGCTTGGCGGTCAGCACCGCCTGGAAATACGCAACGCAACGGCATATTCTCCGCCGTCACGCTAATCGAACGACCAATCCCATCATCATTTGGTGTGACGAATACCAAAACGTTTGCAACAGCGTTCAGGACGCCGCTTTTCTTGCTGAGACTAGAAGTCACCTGGGCGGGATGGTGGTCCTCACTCATGGACTTCACAGTTTCCAGACCTCGGCCAAGGGTGAAGAAGGCAATCGCCATGCAATGAGCCTTATGAGTAACTTCCCGGTAAAAGTGGTGCACAGTCTTGCCGAACATGATACCGCAAAATTCGCCAGCAATTTGGTTGGCCGCGCACTTCAACAGCGCGGCGGCTTCTCTCGGTCGCCGCGGGCCAATCTCTGGGACGACATGATGGGCGAAGGCGGCATGTCCTTCAACAGCAGTGAGCGCATGGAAGAAATCCTGGAGCCCAACGAGTTTTTCCGGCTGAGGACGGGCGGCGAAATCAACAATTTTGAAGCCGATGCGATTGTCATCAAGAGCGGCGAGCCGTTCGCGTGGGGCGGTAACTGGCTCAAGGTGGCTTTCAGCCAGAGGTGAGGCATGCTGGACTGGCTTTGGGACATGGTGGTTGTGCAGGTGCCCGAGAAAAAGAATGCGCCTGGCGCGACTCCAGAGCAAATCGAAGACGCCAAAGAGCGCTTTATGCGCTTGCTTGATGTCGTGGGGGGAGAATGGAAGAAAGAGTCCCCCAGGACCATTGACAAGGGACCATCGAGGTAAATTGCCATGTCCGAACGCCTGATCCATGACGTGGCCTTCGCCGCGACCGAACCTGTCCTGAAAAGCCTGGGCGTGCCGCGCGGCCAATGGGCGAAGATGTATTTCGCGGTTTACACGCGCATTAAAGACGCCATCGTGCGCTACGAACTCGAACGTGAGCGCCAGGAATCAAGGTTACATCCAAGTTCCAACTAGTTTCTTTGC